>DAOWHJ010000100.1 GCA_030641485.1 Pseudomonadota bacterium | reverse complement strand
CATGTGGGCACCGGTAGCGGCGGATGTGGTACGCGAATCGGCGACGACAACTTGATCATGAATAACGTTCACATTGCCCACGACTGTCAACTCGGAGACCATATTATCCTCTCTAATGGAGCCACTTTTGCGGGCCACTGTAAAGTTGGTGATTACGCAATCATCGGGAGCTTAAGTGCAGTCCATCAGTTTTGCCGAATCGGCTGTCACGCATTTATTGGCGGCGCTTCCGGAGTCTCGCAGGATATTCCACCCTTTGTCCTTGCGACCGGGAACACGACTAAACTTTACGGGTTGAATAGTGAAGGGTTGAAAAGACGAAATTTCAGTAAAGAGACCTTGAAAAGCCTCAACCAAACCTTTCGGATTCTCTTTCGCACGACCGGTCTCTCCCTGAGCAAGGCGATGGAAAGAGTTGAAAGTGAAATTGATATGATCCCTGAAGTTGAAGAGATGTTAAACTTCATCAAGTCCTCAAAACGGGGAGTTTGTCGGAAAAGAGATTAAAACATGAAAAACTCTCCCCACCTGGTAATTGTCGCCGGCGAAGACTCTGGTGATTTCCACGGAGCCAACCTGGCTAGCGCGTTAAAAGATATCTTACCTGATATCAAACTATCGGGAATCGGTGGTCAAAAAATGGACGCGAGCGGGGTGGAATTAATTTTCCCCTCCTCTCGCCTGGCGGTAATCGGCCTGACAGAGCTTTTAGGATGCATCTCTGACATCCTTGCGGGCCGTAAAGCAATCCGGGAACATCTGCAAGGAAACCGTCCGGACCTGCTTATTTTAATCGATTTCCCCGGATTCAATCTCCATCTGGTTGCACCTTTTGCACATAAACTTAAAATTCCAATCATCTACTATATCAGCCCCAAAGTCTGGGCTTGGCGTCAGGGACGTGTTGCCACAATCAGCCGGCTGATTGACAAAGTTTTAGTTATCCTCCCATTTGAAAAAGAATTTTTCCATCGGCATGGCGTAGAGGTAGAATATGTCGGTCATCCCTTACTTGATGAATTTAAGTCGTTTAAGTGTTCTGATCGCAGAATGAGCCCTAATATCGCTATTATTCCGGGCAGTCGTAACGGAGAGATCAAACTACTTCTACCGGAGATGATAACCGCAGCAAGACTCTATAACCGAGAACGACCTGAATCCCGTTTTCTCATACCAGTTGCCCCGTCGATATCATTTGCTGCCATTGAAAAAATTATTCCAACAAATTTTCGTGATCGCATCACTCTGCTTAGAAAACCACTAAAAACTGTCCTGAAAGAGGTCTCCTTTGCCTTGGTCACCTCCGGCACTGCGACCTTGGAAACAGCTCTGGCTGAAACACCAATGGTTGTTATCTACAAACTCAACCGGATCTCATACGAGGTCGGTAAAAGGGTAATCAAGGTACCCTTTATCAGCTTGGTAAACCTGATTGCCGAAAAAGAGATTGTCCCTGAACTTATCCAGACAGAAACCATGCCGGAAAAAATCACCTTCCAAATGCGAGCTATCCTAGACGATAAATACAGATACGCCAAAACCGTCAGTGACCTTAAAGAGCTTAAATCACGACTCGGAAAACCCGGGGCTCCACAACGAGCTGCAACTGCCATTATTAATAAATTGAGAGAAAATGCATAATTACCGTCGCCTTTTACGCTACGTCAAACCATTGTGGCCACAACTACTCTTATCGATCATCTTCATGGTCATCTTTTCGCTTTTGACTTCTGCCATCGCCTTTCTCGTAAAACCAGCTCTTGATGATATTTTCTTAAAGCAAGATGCGGAGATGCTAAAACTTTTGCCGCTTGGGCTGATACTCATCTTTGCGGTCAAAGGGGTAACTAATTACCTGCAATCATACTATATCGGCTACGTCGGCAATCGCATTGTCACCAACATCCGCGAGGAGGTCTTCTACCACATTCAAAGTCTCTCGCTCGCCTTTTTTACTTCAATTCCGAGTGGAGCCCTGACCTCACGGGTCATCTATGATATCGCCATGATTCAACGCTCGGTTTCAAGTGTAATAGCCGGTCTTTTAAAAGAGGTCATTACTGCTTTAGGACTTATCGGGGTCCTCTTTTATCGTGACTGGCAGTTGGCAATTATTACTCTGATAATCATGCCACTACTATTTTTCCCGATTTTTAAATACAGTAGTAAACTGCGCCGCTTCAGCAAAAAAAGTCAATCCCAGGTTGCCGAAATTTCATCCTTTCTCCAGGAGAGTTTCACCGGTATCAGAGTCATCAAAGCCTTCCTTATGGAGGAGTTTAATCGCCGAGAATTTTTCCGCGTCAATGAAAAACTCTTTAACTTAATGATTAAGCGCCTCCGGGTAAAGTCACTGACTGCCCCCATCTCCGAGACTTTTGGCGGACTGGCAGCAGCAGCAGTCATCTGGTACGGTGGTCATCAGGTGATAAGCGGGCACACAACCCCAGGCAGCTTTTTCTCATTTATGACCGCTCTGTTTATGCTTTACGGGCCAATACGCTCTCTCAATCGAAGTAATAATCAGGTTCAAGAGGCGCTGGCCGCCGGCACCCGCGTCTTTGAACTGCTGGATACAAAAGCTGACATTAAAGATAAAATTGACGCCACCTCCCTGCCCCCTTTTAGCGATACGATCTCCTTTAAGGAAATTGATTTCACCTACAACCAGGAACTGGTTTTAGAGAGTCTCTCCCTGACGATCAAAAAGGGTGAAACCATTGCAATTGTTGGCCGTAGCGGTAGCGGAAAAACGACCCTGGTAAATCTTCTCCCACGCTTCTATGATGTTTGCGCTGGCATGATAACGATTGATAATTATGATCTTCGAGACATCACTCAACACTCACTCCGGAACCAGATTGCCATAGTCTCACAACAAACAATCCTTTTTAACGATACTATCCGCAACAACATCTGCTACGGACGCACAGATGTTTGCGAAGATGAACTTTTTGGGGCAGCAAAATCCGCCAATGCCCATAATTTCATAACCGATCTACCAGAAAGCTACGACACCATCGTTGGGGAAAATGGGGTTCGGCTCTCAGGCGGTCAACAGCAGCGCCTCTCAATCGCCAGAGCCCTGCTCAAAAACTCACCCATTCTGATTCTTGATGAAGCAACCTCCTCTTTAGACACTGAATCAGAACGCGAAGTCCAAGAGGCCATCAATTGCCTGATGCAGGACCGCACAACTCTGGTCATAGCTCACCGCCTTTCGACTATTACCCACGCTGATCGTATTGTAACTATGAGAAATGGTCATATAGTGGAAATTGGCACCCATAGTGAACTTTTGCAAAAGAGGGGTGAATATGCTAATCTCTACAACGTTCAATTTAGCTCCTAATTTTCCTCGAAGATAAACTTGTATCAGCGATTTGCTTTTCTGGAATATTTATGTTAACCTACGCAGTAAGTGGTCTGTAAAAATTAGATTGGGAGCAGTATAACCCCGATTTTTCGTACGCAATCTACAGATTGAAGATACAAAGTAGAGGAGGTGCCCGATATGGAAACTCAAGAAACTAGCATGCAAGTATCACTTCTTTCGAGAATGAATGCCTTTTACGGTATCCCGAACACCTCACAAGCGACCTCAGCCGCGGTTGAAAGAGGCGCTCAGGCTCCTGAAGTCTATACGCCAGAAGAGGTTGAAGCACCTAACCCTCAACCGACCGAAAGAGCTGAGGAAAATTCTGCACCCAGCCCGGTAGAAAACTATTTTGCCGAGCCCACAGAACAGGTTGAGATCAGCAACCAGGCTGTAGCATTGCAACAGAGTCAAAGTGAGGATGCTGATCCAGCTGCGACTGCGCCTGCAACTTATGCTGCCACGCCGGAAGCTCAAGAAGATTCAGCTCCTGAAGTTGCTGCATTTGCGAATGCAGGCGAAGCTGGGACACCGACCGGAGTGAACCAACCTGTGGTGCCTGGGGAAACTGCACCTTCGGTAGCGGAAGCCGAAACACCTCGTCAAACTAACAACCAAGAGCCGGCGGCGGTTTCAGCCTTAAATGCTGAGCCGGCAACTGCGCAAGCCAATCCGATTGAGGCGCCGGATCAAGGGCCAATTCAACCGCAAGCTGGCTATACTCAATTTGATTCAGGCTTTGGTGGTGGGGCCGCCCAAGCGGCATCTGGCGGAAACTCGAATGCCGTAGAACCCGGAGCTCTTTTTAGCGCCATTGCCTAAGAGTTTTACCTTATAAAACAAAAAAGTGAGGGCGATTTCTTATGAATCGCCCTCGCTTTTTTGTTTTATATTGAGCACTCTGCCCCATCAAACTTTATAATAGTTGCGATACCACCTAACGAACTCTTCAAGTCCCTTTTTAAGGGGTGTATCGGGACTAAAACCAACGGCCAAATTAAGGTCTTCAACATCGGCAAAGGTTGCAGGTACATCTCCAGGTTGCATTGGCAATAACTCTTTTTTAGCCTTGCAACCCAACGATTTCTCAATCAGAGCAATAAAATCAAGTAATTTCACCGGACTGTGATTACCAATATTATAGATTCGATAGGGTGCCGGACTGCTACCCGGATCGGGAGCTGCACCACTCCATTTCTGATTGGGCTTGGGAATAGTTGGCAGTAACCGAATAATGCCCTCGACAATATCATCGACATAGGTAAAATCTCGCTCCATCTTGCCTTGATTAAAAACCTTGATCGGCTCACCCGCAAGAATCGCCTTAGTGAAAAGAAAAAGGGCCATGTCGGGCCGACCCCAAGGCCCGTAAACGGTAAAGAAACGTAAACCAGTCACCGGCATGCCATAAAGATGACTATATGAATGCGCCATCAGTTCATTCGCTTTTTTGCTTGCAGCATATAAGCTTAAGGGGTGATCGACATTATCATGGACTGAAAACGGCATCCTGGTATTAAGCCCATAAACTGAGCTTGATGAAGCATAAACCAGATGTTCCACCCGATTGTGACGACAACCCTCCAGGATATTAAGAAAACCAGAGAGGTTACTGTCAACGTACGCCTTAGGATTTTCCAGACTGTAGCGAACTCCAGCTTGAGCCGCAAGATTGACAACTTGCTGAAAAGAGTTTTTTTGAAAAAGCTTCTCCATCCCCTCAGTATCAACCAAGTCAAGGTCAACAAAGGTAAAATTCTGCTCACGTTGTAAAATTGCCAAGCGATCTGTTTTTAACTTTACATCGTAGTAATCATTCAGGTTATCGAGCCCAACAACCTCAACCCCATCTGCCAACAACCTCCGGCTCAAATGAAAACCGATAAAACCAGCTGCTCCAGTCACCAAAGTACTCATAAGCGTCATTACCTTTTATTTTACTGCAGTAGATATCTCTTGCACAAACCTTACACTGAAAAACAAAAAAACCGGGACAGACACTATATCTGACCCGGTTTGTATTTCATCATACCTAGATGATGCTAGACTACTCCAGCCCTACATGTCGAGATCGGGAGCGTCACTTATAAACTGATAATTTCCGTCAAAACAGACCCCTACCCCCTCGGCCTCTATCCGCACAACCTTACCACTCATGGTAACCCACGAACCGGCACCGGAAAATGAATTGAGAAATAGATTTACCTTAAGGTCGGTACCATAATCTAATTCTTGACCTGACGTAAGCAGGAAAGCCCCACCAGAGGAAACATCACGAGTTTTCCATTCGAAGGACTTGACCTCACCACCGCCGGGCACGGTCTCAACATGTGCTGGAACCTGGAGGTTGTACCTAGTAACGACTCTTCTTTCCATAATCACACCTACTTAATTCATACTGAGAACATCAGAAGTTTAGGGTAACATAAACATGTAGACTGGAACCCTATAGTTCATTTAATTCACCGGCTCTTAACGATCACTTATAGTAGTACTATACTACAGATAAACAAAAAAACAATCAGTCAAAAGTATGAAAAAAGGATTAATTAATGAAAAAAGGACTTTAGGCAAGATATTTGGAAGCCCATAACGCAGCCTGGAGACGGTTAGGAACATTTATTTTTCTAAATATACGATAAATATGGCTCTTAACCGTATGCTGACTTATGCAAAGGTGGTCGGCGATCTGGTCATTTGTTGACCCACCACCGATCTCGACTAAGACTTCTTTCTCTCGTGCCGAAAGTGACACTGACAGAGTCGTCATGAAATCGTGAGAATCTCTATCCTCAGCAACAACAACCTGACCACGGCTCTCGAGGATACAACGACTGACCAATTGCCGGGGAAACCAGAGTTCACCAGCGATAATTGCCCGGACAAAACGGATCAGAAGAGTGGGGCCAGCATTACTATTCACAACCCCACGGACACCACGTTGTAACAACTCAGCCTCAATCTCAAGGTCTGGGGAAAAATTAATCAGAGCCAGATAAATCCTCTCATCTGAGAGTAGGCGTTTACCAAAAATATTCAGATATTCTAGGATATCATCTGCATCATCACCCGAACAATCGCGGAGCAAGAGCAACGATCGGCTACCAATAAGTCCATCAGGAGGCAAGTCATGACTGTTTTCGGCAACCTGACAGAAGAGATCAAACTCACGCTCCAGGAAAGATGCCAAGAGCCCCTTCTGGACATTCTGTTGCCCAACAATATAAACCACCCAATCGTGGGCTATAAACTCCGCTAAGCTCGCCATAACCTACCTGTTTGAAATTATACGTTACTAATATTATTTCACAATACCAATAACTACCGTAAAATGTCAAGTTTCAATTAGAACTACCCATCTGCAGACAACTTGGGGAAATGCAATTGGTCAAGCTAGTCTTAAGCAAAATACTCCAGAGCTGAACGTGTAACTACCCGACCCCGAGGTGTCCGGGCCAGAAACCCAGCTTGAAGTAGAAAAGGTTCACAAACGTCCTCTAGGGTGTCAGACTCTTCATTAAGAACCGCTGCCAAAGTCTCAATTCCTACCGGACCACCATTAAATTTATTGATAATGGCATCCATATAGAGTCGGTCAAGGTTATCAAAACCCCGCTCATCTATCTCAAGGTTTTCAAGAGCTTGCGCGGCGATTGCCTGCGAAACCATAGCGTGGCCATCAACCTGGGCAAAATCCCGGACCCGTTTCAAAAGACGGTTTGCAATTCGGGGTGTTCCCCGGGAACGCCGTGCGATCTCAAAAGCCCCCTCGCTATCGACCTCAATCTTAAATATTCCGGCTGAACGTAAAATAATTTTAGCCAGCTCCCCAACCTGGTAAAACTCAAGGCGCATAACAATTCCGAAACGATCACGCAACGGAGACGAAAGCAGACCGACCCTTGTCGTCGCACCAACCAGAGTAAAGGGCGGCAGCTCTAACGATATGGAACGTGCTGCCGGACCCTGACCAATTATAATATCAAGCTTGAAATCTTCCAGGGCCGGATAGAGAATCTCTTCAACCGCTCGGTTAAGTCGGTGAATTTCATCAATAAACAAAACATCATGCGGTTGAAGGTTAGTTAGAATTGCCGCCAAGTCACCTGGCCGCGTAATCGCCGGCCCTGAGGTTCCCCGAATTTGCGCCCCCATTTCAGCGGCAACAATACGAGATAAGGTAGTTTTCCCGAGACCAGGCGGTCCATAGAGCAAAAGGTGATCTAAAGCTTCAGCTCGACCACAGGCTGCCGTGATAAATACCTTAAGATTATCTACAGCTTTTTTCTGTCCGACATAGTTTACCAACTGATGCGGCCGTAAACCCTCTTCTATCGGCCCATCAGCCGCATTAAGGCCGGGCTCAAGCAGGCGTTCCTCAACCACGATGAAACTCCTGCAGTACCAGCTTTAACAGAACCTCAAGTTCCTGATCCGGATGGTGACGCAAAATAGCCGCAACCGTCGTTTCAACCTCACTACTGCGATAACCTAAAGTTTCTAAAGCAGCTACCAATTCAGATCCAATATTGCCACTAGCACCTGAACCACAACCGCCTCCCCGAAGATCAGCTATCTCAAGCTCACCCAACTCCTTTT
>DAOWHJ010000142.1 GCA_030641485.1 Pseudomonadota bacterium | reverse complement strand
GTCCTGATTGTAGCGATATCCACTTTGGGGTTGTTCTATGGTAAGCGCAAAACCTGGCGGTTTTTCAAATGATGTTGCCAGGTTTTGCACATTGACCTCCTAAGCTTGGTTCTATGAGGCTGCCCGAGAATAGAAATTTTTTCAGATCGAGGTATTTTTTGTAAATAAAGCATACCCCAAGGGCACTTCCTACGGGGCGCAATGTACATCTAGCATTTCGAGCATTATTTACAAAAAAATAACGAAGAGCTGGGGGAAGAGCATTCTTGGACAGCCTCCTAGTCGAGTCGGTTGAAAAGAAGTCCAGTGGCCAATTTGGGGTAGAAAAAAGTCGATTTCTGTGGCATTTTTTCACCATTACTGGCAACTTCACTGACCTGGTCGATTCGGGTTGATTTGAGCAGGACCGCAATTTGGGCGGCGCCACTTTTGACTGCATCGATAGCCGTTGCAGCATCCTGGGTATAGCGGGTGTAGCGTTGCTGCTCCATATCTTCAGTACTAATCTTTAATATTTGGTTGAAAACCAGTTGCTGGAGGATCGAAACATCAAGGGCCGCCAATGAGTCTGGCATCTTGTTCAGGATCGCGGCTGCAGCCTCTTGTTTCAGGGTTAATAATAAGGGGGCCTCGAAGTTCTCAGAGATAAAGATAAAACTTGGCAGATCTTTGTTCTCTTCCAGTTTTGCCAGTAGGTCGGAACTCTCAAGCTTAGTTGTGGGGCACTCCTCCATCGAGAAAAACTCAGCTAGTTTTTCTCTGAGCACACCGGCATCAGGGGTCGGGAAATTTGCCAACATTCTGTGGGTCGGCAAGATTGCCAGTCCTGGACTTGACATGCTGGAAAAGTAACTCATAACGTAGTTCCAGGGATCGTTGTCATTGAGTTTAGAGGCTGCCGCATTTTTTTCCTGTTGGTAGAGTAATGCGGTTTCGTAGCGGTGATGGCCGTCAGCGATAAAGATTTCACGGTTTTCAAGGTGAACTTTGACTATGTTTATAGCTTCGGGGTCAGTAATGCGCCAGAGGCGCCGGGTGATACCGTCTTCAGTGAAGGTGAGCATCGTTTCACTTTTTCGGGCTTGGTTCAGGGCCTTTTCAATTACATTATGCTGGTCGGCATAGAGGGTGAAAATCTGGCTTAAATTGGCCCGACAGTGACGAGTTAACTCCAGACGGTCCTCTTTTGGGGCCTGCAGGGTGTGTTCGTGGGGGCGTACAGTGTTTTTTTTCCGATCAAGTTTCAGGAGGCCAATGAAGCCGCGGCGACAGTAACATTTGCCAACGGCTTCAAACTCTTCTTCGAGGTCGTAGAGCGTCGGTTTTGAGTCGTCAATGAGAATGTTTTCTGTGAGCCATTTGTTGAAGGTTGCAGAGGCATCTTCAAATTCACTTTTGGGCCGGGCGGTGCCAGCTTCCTGTGCGGCTTTGCCGAGAATGAGCCGGATTACATTGTAGGGGCTTTGGGCCAAAAGATCAGCTTTTTTGGTGCCAGTAATAACATCGTAGGGCGGCGCCGTGACTGCTGCCATGTCAGTAATGATTTCAGGATTGTAGTACGTTCCTTTGAATGCGTCAATCTGGGGCATGAAACTTCTCCAAGAAAATTGTCAGGTTTTTGGTCAAGGGCGATACGTTAAAATAGAAACTGTAAATTATTGCCAGGTAATGAATCTATGGGAAGGTGCACACCGCCACCTAGCCAGTGAAAACATCCAGAGCTGCAATTACAAAAATTGTGATACTTATGTAGCCGTTTACAGTAAAAAAAGCAGTATCAATTTTAGTTAAGTCAGTGGGGCTTAAAAGCTCATGTTCATAATGAAGCAAGGCCGCGACTATGAGTAGAGCGAGCAGGAAAAACCAACCTAATGATGCGGAAAATAGGTAGACCAAAAAGAGCGCTCCCAACATTCCTAGGTGGAGTTTGCGGGCCAGAGTCAGAGTTGCCTCGATGCCGATTGTTACGGGAATTGAATGAAGTCCTTCGGTTTGATCGAAGTCAATATCTTGCAGGGAGTAGAGCAGATCGAAACCGCTAACCCAGCAACCGACGGCAAAACCAAGAACCAGAGGGGTGAATGCCAGAGAGCCGGTTATCGCAATCCAAGCCCCAACCGGAGCCAGGCCCAGGCAGAAGCCTAAAATGTAATGGGTGTATTTAGTGTAACGTTTGGCAAGCGAATAGGCTGTCAGTATCATTATTATGTAGGGTGCCAAGTGGAGGCAGAAGGAGTTGAGCATGGCCGCCGCGAAGATGAATACGAGATAGCTTGCCAGGGTTAATCCCAATGCATGTTGAGTTTCAATCAGCCCGGCCGGCAGAGCGCGGTCTTTGGTGCGCGGGTTGCGGGCATCAAGTTTAGCATCAAGCAAACGGTTGGCACCCATGGCACCTGTACGCGCCCCCGCCATGGCAATGACAATCCAGAATATCTTCCAAAGAGAGGGTATTCCGTTTGCAGCAAGCAGAGCTGCCATGAGAGCGAATGGTAGAGCAAAAATTGTATGAGAAAACTTGACCATTTCAAGAAAAGTGCGTATCCGTTGTTGTGGGTCGGTTTGGGTTTGCATCTGTCATCTACCTTAAGATTTGTCGGTTGAGTTTGTTGGGTGTGCGCTGACGACGTAGCCAGTGCCAATCAATCGGGGACCCCTTTACTCTATTTGTCTTGATGATGCAAGGGTTGATTTTGTGATGCTTTCGTCAGTAAGTTTCCGTTGCTGAATGGTCAAAAAAGTTTATGCAGGAGGTTTTGTGATGTTTAAGTTAGCAGTTACGATGGGTGATCCGGCCGGGATTGGGCCAGAAGTGACGGTGCGCACACTGGCCTCGTTGAGTGCCAGTTTGTTGCATGATGTTGTGGTCGTCGGTGAGGCGGCCTGGTTACGCCGGGTTGCGAAAAGTATTGGTGGTGCAGCGGCAGCTTTAATTTTTCAGGAAAAGGTTCATTTTGATAATCTGCAAAGTCAGACTGAAACTGCCGAGTTTGGAGTGGTTGAGGTGTATAACCCGCTGGGCAAAATTTTGCCGCAGTTGCAGATGGGGATCGATCATGCAGCTTTTGGTGATGCTTCATGCACTTATGTGAAGTATGGGGTTAAGCTGGTGATGGAAGGGGTGTGTGGAGCGCTTGCGACGGCACCAATCTCGAAGAGGGCTTGGCATTTGGCTGGGCACCACTATCCCGGCCACACCGAGTTATTGCGAGAGCTCAGTGGTAGTGCCAATGTTGGTATGATGTTTTGGGGTGAGCGCTTAAAGGTTTTGCTGGCGACAACTCATATTCCCTTTGTTGAAGTCGCGAAAACTCTGACGGTTGAATTGTTGCAGGAGCAGGTGACTATGCTCTATGATTTTATGCAGCGGTTTGGGGTCTCGGGGGATATTGGTCTGGCTGCTTTAAATCCACATGCCGGGGAACAGGGGGCTTTCGGAGATGAGGAGGAGCTGGTTTTGCGGCCAGCAATCGCCAGTTTGCAGGGGCGTGGGGTTCCGGTGGTTGGTCCCGTACCGGCGGATGTGCTTTTTTATCAGGCTCTGGGTGGTCGTTATGGTGCTCTTGTTGCTCTTTATCACGATCAGGGACTGGTGCCGTTTAAAATGTTATATTTTAATGATGGTGTCAACCTCTCGATAGGGTTGCCATTTATCCGGACTTCAGCTGATCATGGTACAGCGTTTGATATTTCAACAAAATTTATTGCTGACAGTGGCAGTATGGAGGCTGCGGTAACTCTTGCCCTTAGTTTGTCAAGCAATTGATAGTACTTATCCTGAATGTGATAGCTAGAAAAATGTTTTGTTTAGTCTTGTTAAAACTCTTGACATAAGCCAATTGTTGGGCTAAAGTAGAAAGTATTATCACGTGTAGTAGTTTACCGTTTGTATGCAGCGTGAAAAGCTATATTTTTTTTGGGTTTGTTTTATAATTTTATTTGATTGAGGCTCGTGATGGTTAAGAGAGAAAAATCCAACTACATTATTCAGGCAGTGGTTCATGCTCTTGAGCTCCTAGAAGAGTTTAGTGGTGATGTGGATGAGCTTGGTGTGACTGAGCTTAGCAAGCGACTTAAATTGCATAAAAATAATGTTTTCAGACTGTTGGCGACCCTTGAAGAGAAGGGTTACATTGAGCAGAACAAGATCACTGAAAACTATCGTTTGGGGATAAAAAGTCTTGAATTGGGACAGACCTTTATCCGGCAGATGGGGGTTTTGCGTCAGGCCCACCCGGTGATGGAGAAATTATGTGCTGAACTCCGTGAAAATGTCTATGTTGGGGTGATTCGCAATCATAATGTTGTTTATCTAGACGTCGTTGAATCAGACCAAGCAGTTCGGGTGGTTTCGCGGGTGGGGTCACAGTTGCCAGTTTGGTGTTCTGCCATTGGTAAGGCTCAAGTGGCTTCAATGAATGTCGGTGAGCTTGACAAAATCCTGCCTCCGGTTAAGGATTGGGAGGCTTGTACCTCTAAATCGATTCGCGACAAGGATACCTTTTTCAAAGAGCTTGAGTTGATCCTTGAACAGGGCTATGCGGTGGATGATGAGGAGTACGATCATGATGTTAAATGTGTTGGTGCTGCGATTCGGGATTATACCAAGCGGGTAGTTGCCGGAATCAGTATTTCTGGGCCCTCTTTTCGCCTGACTGAAAGTCATATTAAAAATAAGATTGCACCTGCAGTTCAGCAGGCTGCAGCGGAGATATCTCGGCGTCTTGGTTATGAGGTTACCCTGCATATTGAAGAGAAAAGTGCTGGCAAGTTTATGTGATTGAGTTTGATTTATAACTTATGGAACATTTTCTTGATTTGAAACAAGAAAATGTTCTGATACGTCCACCTGCTTGCGGGCTTTCGTTCCCGTTAGGTACCATTGCCAAGCCATCTTTATATTCATCTGCCATTTTGTCGCTCTCGCTGTCACTATTGCGCCTTTCCTTCAGTTGCAGTTGATGTCGTTCCTGAAAAAAAATATCTAGCAGCTCTTCTTGCGGAATTCAGGTTCCGGCAAAAGCGCTGGTCGGGCAAGGTTCAACCCCTGTCAACACTCTATTTTGGTGGCGGTACACCGTCACTCTTCTCACCCGCTTTTTTTTCTTCAATCATAGATTTTTTTACTCAAGAGACCGGTTTCACAGCGGATTCGGAATTGACTCTTGAGGCGAATCCTGCTGATATTCGTCGGGAATTGATTTCCGGGTACGTCTCTGCGGGCATAAATCGCATAAGTTTGGGAGCTCAGACTTTTTCGGCGAGAGGGTTGCGTCTCTTGGGGCGTCGGCATAATGTCTCAACTATCGAGAGGGCGGTTGCAATAATTCGTCAGGCTAAAGTTGAAAATCTGAGTCTCGATCTGATTTATGCTTGGCCGGGACAGAGTTGTGATGATTTTCTTGCAGATTTGCAAAGCCTGACAATCTTGGGGCCTGAGCATGTTTCAGCTTACAGCCTCTCTTTTGAGCCGGGATGCAGTCTCACAGAGGCGGTTGCGGCCAAAAAACTAGTGCCAGTTAACGAGGACCTGCAGCTTGAGATGATGCGTTTGCTTGAAGTTAATCTTGACAAGGCTGGGCTCTATCGTTATGAAGTGTCTAATTTTTCTCGAGGGTATCATTTTCAATCCCGACATAACCTAGCTTATTGGCAGCTAAAAGACTTTATCGGCCTGGGCGCTGGTGCCTGTGGTGGCCGGCGGTCTCGTATTAGTCCTGATCATTGGGCTGAACGTTACTGTAATACTTCTGATCCAACTCTTTATATGCAGCACTATTCTGGGGCGGATTCTAGTCGCATGGGTGCCCGGGAGTTGCTTGCAAGTCCCGATTGCGAAGAAGAGGTTGTTGATCTTTCCGGTTCTTTTGCTGAAGCTCTG
This sequence comes from Pseudomonadota bacterium, assembly GCA_030641485.1. Classification (GTDB taxonomy): domain Bacteria; phylum Desulfobacterota; class Anaeroferrophillalia; order Anaeroferrophillales; family Tharpellaceae; genus Tharpella. The sequence goes on along the minus strand of DAOWHJ010000142.1, from coordinate 3,821 downwards.
ATGATGGGCCTAAGGCTTCGTGTGGGGGTGAATCTGGTCGCTTTGCAGCATGAATATGGTCGGAATATGGTGGCAGATGTGATTTCTAGGGCCCAACACCTGGCGCATGAAGGGATGGTTGGCCTGGAGGGAAATAGGCTGTGGATAACTGATCGTGGTTTGTATCTGACTGACGCCATTACCAACCGCCTTCTGTAAGGAAAGGATTTCCAAGATACATTTAAGTTCTATTTTAATTGTTAAAACCTGGAGAGTAACATGAGCGCAAATGAGCCAAAAACCGATTTTAGTCCTGATAGTGCCAATCTTTATCGAGAAGAGACAATTACTGATTTGAAGGTCGCAGCGATTAAGGTTATGATTCCTATAAATCTTGATGGTAGCGAAGATAGTACTCGCTCTCCAATCTATGTTGGTAATACACAGTTGATGTCACCTGATGGCCCACTGCCACTTCAGGCACCGTTGGATGCTAATAATCTTGAGGAAGCCTTAGCTGTTTTTCCGGAAGCCATGCGTCAGTCCTTGGCTGAGATGGTTGAGAAAATCAAAGAGATGCAGCTTGAACAAAGGCGAAAAGAGATGGGTGCTGGTTCAGGAATAATCATCCCTGGGCGCTAATTCTAATCCGCATAAACTGAGGAGATGACCTGATTGTCTGCGGAAAATAGTGATTGTTTTCGCAGTTCATGCGGATCAGCTCAATAATTCCCTTAATGCTTGGTTGAATAAAATAGTTGACAATTTTTCTTGGTTTCTATATGTTCACTAAAAAGATAAACAATAATACTAAAAGAGGTTGAAGATGAAATTGTCAACTGGTTGTCGTTATGGAATTCGAGCCATGTTGGAGATTGCTCGACGTTATGGAGGACAACCTGTTAAGAGACGAGAGATTGTCAGTGAGCAATCTATTTCGCTATCATATTTGGAAAACATACTCTTGCTTTTGAAAAATAATAACCTTATTAGCAGTACTCGAGGAGCTCATGGTGGTTTCAGTCTGACTCGTCCCCCCGATAAGATTGATCTTTTTGAAATTTTTATGGTTTTGGAAGGTCCTTTAGCGCCAGTCTCTTGTCTCGTTAACCCTATGTCATGTCAGCGTGTTGATCGTTGTGTGACTCGAACTGTCTGGAAAGAGCTGCAGATTGCAAGTGAAGAAGTGTTACGTAATATTACGATACAGGATCTACTGGATCGCGAAATAGCTTGCGATAATTGAAGGCTACTTTAAAAGATAGGAGGAGAATATTATGAAAATTGCAGCGGATTTGACCGATTTGGTTGGCAAAACACCTCTGTTGCGGATTGCATCATTATCGGATGAGAGTGGGGCAGAGATTGTTGCCAAACTCGAATACTTTAACCCTTTATCTAGTGTCAAAGATCGGATTGCGGTGGCAATGATAGATGCTGCTGAGCAGTCTGGGGCCCTTTTGCCGGGCGGCGTGATTGTTGAACCGACAAGTGGTAATACTGGCATCGGTTTGGCATTTGTTGCTGCTAGTCGTGGTTATCAGTTGATTTTAACAATGCCCGACACTATGAGCCTAGAACGTCGTAATCTGCTCCGCACCTTGGGGGCAAGGGTCGTGTTAACTCCAGGAGTCGCTGGAATGAATGGTGCTATCACTGAAGCTGAAGAGATTCAGAAGAAAATTCCGCAAAGTTTTATGCCGCAACAATTTTCTAATAAGGCTAATCCGGAGATTCACCGTCGCACAACTGCTGTGGAGATTTGGGATGATACCTGCGGGAAGATAGATATTCTGGTTGCCGGAGTTGGTACCGGCGGTACCCTTACGGGGTGTGCTGCAGGTCTGCATGAGAAAAATCCCAAGATTCAGATTGTTGCGGTTGAACCTGAGGAGTCGGCAGTCTTATCAGGCGGAGCTCCGGGACCGCACCGAATTCAAGGAATTGGTGCGGGTTTTGTCCCAGAAGTATTGAATTTGGATGCGGTTAATGAAATTATCAAGATCTCATCTGAAGATGCGGCTACAATGGCGCGACAGTTGGCCCGGACAGAGGGGGTGTTAGTTGGAATATCCTCTGCGGCTGCGGCGTTGGCAGCTGTGCAGATTGGTCTACGTCCAGAGAGTCAAGGTAAGGTGATCATCGTAATTTTCCCTGATAGTGGTGAACGTTATCTGTCCAGTTGGATTTTTGCGGATGAATCGTGATGGTTAAGTGAAGAGTCCGATCTACGCTACGCCCCGCAGGCAGCACCCTTGAGGGTGCGAAGGCCTCAATAGTAAGTTTTAAGGAGTAAAAGTAAGATGTCTAAATTAGAGCGAAAATTTGAAACAAAGGTCTTGCACTCCGGTGCCTTGATCGATGCAACCGGGGCCCGGGCAACGCCATTGCACCGTACCAGTTCATATGTTTTCAGGGACAGTAAACACGCTGCTGCGCTTTTTGCGTTACAGGATGCGGGTAATATTTATACCCGGATGATGAATCCGACCCAGCAGGTTTTGGAGGAGCGCCTGGCCGCACTGGAGGGTGGGGCTGCGGCTCTAGCCTTGGCATCTGGAACCTCTGCAGTTTTCTATACGGTGATCAATATTTGTGGGCATGGAGATGAGGTGGTTGCCGCTCAGAGTATCTATGGTGGCACCTATACAATGCTTAATAATATTTTGCCTCAATTTGGTATCCGGACCAGTTTCGTTGACTCACAAGATTGTGCTGCTATCGAAGCGGCAATTAGCGAGAGTACCCGGATGATCTTTCTTGAAAGTATCGGTAACCCGAAACTTGATATCGCCAACCTTAAAGATGTGGCGGAGATTGCTCAGCGACACCGTCTTCCTCTGGTGGTTGATTCAACTTTTACGACTCCATACCTTTGTCGTCCTCTTGAGTATGGGGCCGATATTGTGGTTCATTCACTGACAAAGTGGCTTGGTGGTCATGGCGCCGGTATCGGTGGGATTGTTATTGATGGCGGTAAATTTGATTGGCAAGATGAACGTTTTAGTCTCTATAATACCCCTGATAATTCATATAATGGTCTTAAATTTTCAACAGATCTTGGCGAACAGAATAATCTTGCTTTTATTCTGCGGATGAGGCTTGTGCCACTTCGGAACCTAGGCGCCTGCTTGAGTCCTGATAATGCTTGGATATTTCTGCAAGGAATTGAAACCCTGCCGTTGCGGATGCAGCGTCATTGTGAAAATGCACTTCAGGTGGCGACCTATCTTGAGTCACACTCTTTGGTTGAATGGGTTCGCTATCCTGGTTTAGAAAGTCATCCCAACCATCAGAATGCAGTTAAACAACTGCGCAATGGTTTTGGTGGTGTGGTAGTTTTCGGGATTAAGGGTGGTAAGCTCGCCGGTGAGAAGTTTATTGATAATTTGTCTCTTTTTTCTCATTTAGCTAACGTAGGTGATGCCAAAAGTCTTGCAATTCACCCAGCCGGTACCACTCATTCACAATTAACTGAGACAGAGCAGAAGAGTGCCGGCATTGATCAGGGGCTGATTCGCTTATCGGTTGGGATCGAACATATCGATGATATTATTGCTGACCTCGAACAAGCCATTCAGTGACTTGCTATGCCCGCAGGAGGTGCCCTCTGGGTGCGAAGGAATCAGCATTGAAAAAAGTGTTTTTGAGGAGTCATAAATGACGATTGTTATAACGAATGATTATCATGCTCGGACGGCCTTAGAGTATGCCCGGATTCAGTGTAAAACCAAGTCTGAAGCCTTAACGGAAGATATTCGGGCTTTACGGATCGGGATTCTTAATATTATGCCCAAAGCTGAGACTTATGAATTTAATTTGATTCATCCGTTAGGGCGCTC
>DAOWHJ010000158.1 GCA_030641485.1 Pseudomonadota bacterium | reverse complement strand
TGGCGGGTTAATAGTCTAGGTTTTACGCGAATCTTGCGGCCGCCAAGTGTCAAGAAGTAAATTATTAATTACTAACAGGAAAATTACATGAAGATTTTAATTGCTGAGGATGAGAGAGTTTCAAGGCGCCTTCTGGAGAGCCGCCTGAAAAAGTGGGGTTATGAGGTAGCCACCGCTGAAGATGGTGAAGAGGCGTGGGAGATTTTCCAAAAAGAGCATTTTCCAATGGTTATCAGTGATTGGATGATGCCCAAAATGGATGGTCTTGAGCTCTTAAGACGCATCCGCTCAATTGAGAGACCAGGATACGTCTATACCATTCTTTTAACGGCCCGAAGTGAAAAAGAGGATATTCTCGCCGGCATGGACTCCGGTGCAGATGACTTCATCTCCAAACCTTTCGATAAAGATGAGCTCTTAGCACGACTCAAGGTCGGCTTGAGAATCACCGATCTTGAACGAGACCTCGCCCAACGCAATCAGGAATTGGGGAAAATCAATCAACGAATGCGCCATGATTTAGAAGCCGCGGCCAAGATTCAGCAGTCACTGCTCCCGACCAAACTCCCTGAAAACGACAAGGTTAAATTTGCCTGGAAATATGTTCCCTGCGACGAACTCGCCGGCGACACCTTAAATGTTTTTCACCTTGATGAAGAACATATCGGTCTCTACTTACTTGATGTCAGTGGCCATGGAGTCCCGGCCGCCCTGCTTTCAGTCAATCTCTCCCGGACAATAAACCCAAACCCGGGTCAGTCAGACCTCTTAAAAGAGCAGATTCCCGGCTCCACCGGTTACAAGCTCATCTCGCCTGAAGATGTTGCGGACCGATTAAACCAACGCTTCCCATTAGACAGTAATACGGAACAATATTTCACCATGCAATATGGCCAGTTAAACATCAAGTCAGGAGTTCTAAACTTTTTCTCCGCTGGTCACCCGCCAATGATTCATGTTAAAAAAGATGGGTCAAGCAAAGCCATCCAGGTTCGCAGTATGCCAATCGGATTCATGGTCGGGGTTGGTAAAGTCTACAAGAAAGAGACCCTTGGACTGGAGGCTGGCGATCGCCTCTATCTCTATTCAGACGGAATCATCGAAGCCATGGACCCGCACAGAGAACAATTCGGAGTGGATCGCTTGGTCGAAAATCTTGGCACAGCCCGTTCATTACCACTCTCCGACACCCTTGAGCAAATCACTGACAAAATTGACCAATGGACGGCTGGCAAAGGCTGCGGTGATGACCTATCTATCCTGGCATTAGAGATTAAAATATGACTAAATTCTTGACAAATACAGGCTGTTCATAATATTCTTACTTAAATAACAGAGAGAGTTCAACCTTTTTAACAGGGTCGTAAAAAACGACTTAATAAATTTGAGCTACCGACATTTCACTTAATAAATCTAAGGAGAAAACTATGGTTCGTACTGAAATCACCCTTTTTTTGAAAAATGTTCCTGGGGAACTGGGCAAACTCACCTCGTTGATCTCAAAGAACAATATCAATATTGATGCAATCACTATCCAGGATGCAACCAGCTACGTTGAGGAGCTTTTTAAAGCCCGGGGCACAACCTTAAAACGTCACGCAACCGCTGCCAGTTACAGTATGATTCAGGAAGACTCAAAACAATTTGCCCTGGTGCGCCTCTTAACTGGAAACACCGACAAAACTATCGACCTGCTTACTAAAAATGAATATGTTTACGACATCACCCCGGTTATGGCAATTGAACTTGACAACAAACCCGGAACCCTGGCCGAAACCGCGCAAAAAATCGGTGAGGCGGACATTAATATTAACTATGTCTATGGCTCGGTATCACCATCAGATGGCAAAACCTTGTTCATCTTCTGCCCCGAAGATATCGACCTTGCAGTCCAGACTTTTCAAAAGTAAAATACGACGTAATTCCTAAGTTGTGTTTTCAGTTAAAATTCAACAACTTAAAGTCTCCCGCCAAGACGCAAAGGCGCCAAGAAAACCGAGAAGTATCGATTCCTCTTGAAACCCTTTGCGTCTTGGCGGAAATAATCTTAAAAAGCTTAAAATATCAGCAGGTTAAGTTATAAAGTTGGTAAATATTAGGTTTTAGTCTCAAGCTGCCGAAAAGTGGGGACAGATCTTTAGCTCTGTCCCCATCGGAAGCACCCCAAGGGCACTTCCGATGGGCGCAGGCGAAGCAAAGTTCGCGAATTTTCTTTGTAACCTAAGCACCAAAAACAATATCTTTCAGCTCTTCTTCAACATGACTTGTATCAAATTGCAGTCGTAGCTCCTCTTTGGCCAACCACTGGCCGCTGGCTGTGGCGATAATATCAAATGAACCGTCTTCTTTTTTCCGGTACAAAGCCCCTTCAGGATAATAGAACTGCCGTGCCCCCCGCCCACGTACCTTCGGGGTTGGAGCCAACCCGAAAAAATTGTCGCTTATGGCTGGCAGATGATTAATATTCAACTTAAAACGCACGGTATAACCATATAAATCTCCAGCTAAAACCCCGCCCCAACCACAAAGTTCATCCAATAATGCAGCCAAAATCCCTGGGTGTAACCGGTTTTGTGCCTGCTGAAAAGGTCTGGCTGTGGCACCGCCAAAACGTACAATAATCACCGGATAAGCACCCTTCTCATTATCGTTACCATCAACCACTGCTTTAAAAAAACGTCGTTGCAAACCCGGCTGCTGCCGTTTTCGCCCGCAGACAAAACAGTTGTCATAAACTGCTAAGGCCTGGTGACTGCTATCATGCTGCAATAGCTCTTGAGGGTCAGGCAATTTAATACTAAACTTTGATGCTTCCGACTCAACTTTGATTTCAGCGCGAAGATAAGTTTTTTCACAATTTTCGCGCTGCATTGATAAAGAAATAGTATCTCCAGTCTTTATTTCAGCCTTGAGACGTACTTTATCGCCAATCACAACTGCATCGGCAAATCGCCACTCAATTTCAAGCGGATAAGTAAGGTTTTCACCCTTTACTCTAAACCAGCAATGGTCAGCCAAGTCAAGCAGAGCGGTCATGGCCACACCACCATGTGGAATCCCTTGCCAACCCTCATGCTCAACACCAAAAACCATTTCGGTTTCGACCCCAAATTCACAATCACGAATAGATGAAAAACAAAAACCTTGACTACAGACAAAACAGGCTTCGTGGCCAATAGTTTGTTTAGTGATTTGCATATATGTTACCTCATGTTAATTTATTAGTTCAAACTCACCTTGACAGAATCTCATAAACGCCTTGACAACACTATAAAATTAACTTAAAAGTTAAATCTGACCTATTTAAGTATTGATAGCGTATAAAACCTAGCCGGAGATTAGTATGTTTTTTCAGCAATTTAAGGTCGAAGGACTCGGATGTCTCTCCTACATGATTGGTTGTCCTCAAGATGGCCGAGCCATAGTTGTTGACCCTAAACGAGATATCAATGACTACCTGAACGCAGCCCATCTCAACAAGCTCAAGATCACCGGCATCATCGAAACCCATGTCCATGCCGACCATATATCAGGAGCCCGTGAACTCAACCTCCAAACTGGTGCTCCGATCCATATTGGCACGGGTTCACCGGTAGAGTATGATCATATTCCCCTCAATGATGGTGATCAAATCATTTTGGGCAATAGCAAAATTGAGATAATATCAACCCCAGGTCACACCCCGCACTCGATCTCTTTGGCCCTTACCGACCTGAATCGTGGCAACTTGGTTGAAATGTTGTTAACCGGCGACCTCCTCTTTGTTGGCAGTATCGGACGCCCGGACTTGGCCGGAGGTGAACTTTTAGAGGAACAGATCAAGAACGCCTATCACAGCCTACGAACTAAACTTGAAAAATTTCCCGACTATGTCGAAATTTACCCGGCCCACAGCGCCGGCTCTCTCTGCGGTGCCGGAATCAGCTCCAAACCATCTTCAACCTTAGGTTTTGAACGGCTTACGAACCCGTTTTTACAACTTGACTTCGCTCAATTCCGAGAACAACTGCGTCAGAACACTCCGCATCGACCAATCAACTTCAGCCACATCATCAAGACGAATATGCAAGGGCCAACCTTGACCCAAGAACTTTCAAGCATCAACGAGTACAACCCCCTAACCTGCAAGAATTTCCTGGCCACAACCCCGGAAAACATCCTCATCGACCTACGCGAAGCAACCGCCTTTGGTGGAGCTCATATCCCCGGAAGTTTCAATATCGGTATGGCTCCGAACTCCGCAACCTGGGTCGGCAATGTGGTTAAGCCAGAGAGTGAAATATTGCTTCTGGCTAACAATCACCAAGAGATAGAGAAAGCGGTCATTATGTTCCGCAGAGTTGGCTATGACAACATAGTTGGCTACATGAACGGCCTCAATAGCTGGATAATGGCGGCTGAAGAGACTGGGTTTTTACCCCAAATCAGCGTCCACTCGTTACAACATGTTCTCGAAAAACACACTAACCACATAGTTTTGGACGTTCGTAACGAACAGGAGTGGCAGAGCGGACACATCGACAAAGCCCAACATCTACCACTACCTCAACTGATCAACCAGGGCTTCAGTTGTGAAATTGACCAACACATAAGCATTATCTGCATGTCCGGCTACCGCTCCAACATCGCAGCTTCTATCCTAAAACAGAGAGGCTACAAAAATGTCTACAGCGTTATTGGCGGCATGAGTACCTGGAAAGCCGCAGGCT
>DAOWHJ010000002.1 GCA_030641485.1 Pseudomonadota bacterium | reverse complement strand
GGAAAATGTTTGAAGAGGGTGCCGCACTTAAAGCTCAGTATGGTGCCGATCATATTTGCGATTTTACCTTGGGAAACCCTGACGTTGCGGCTCCGCCTCAGGTTGAAGAAGAGTTGCTAAAGATTATTCGTGAACCGGCTTCTTTGAAATATGGTTACATGCCAAATGCCGGTTTTCCAGAAACTAAGGCCGCCGTCGCTGATTTTTTGAGTGGAGAACAGCAGGTCAAGGTCAATCCGCAAGGGATTGTCATGACAACTGGGGCGGGTGGGGCATTGAATGTAATATTTAAGGCGATCTTAAATCTTGGTGATGAGGTGATCTCCCCGAGCCCATTTTTTGTCGAATATAACTTTTATGTCGATAACCATGGTGGGGTTTTGTGTAAACTTGATCCAACCCCTGATTTCTCCCTCGACCTGAATGCGATTGCCACCGCAATCAATGAAAAAACTGCAGCGATAATTATTAATTCACCGAATAATCCCAGCGGGGTGGTTTTCTCGGCCGCCCAGATTACGGCTTTAGGTGAGTTGCTGGCAGAAAAATCTATCGAATTTAAGCGAACCATCTATCTGATTTCAGATGAGCCTTACCGTAAACTGGTTTTTGATGGTTTGGTGGTGCCGCCGATTTTTCCTGCCTATAGGAACTCGATCATTGCTAACTCCTACTCGAAAGAACTCTCTTTAGCGGGAGAGCGGATCGGTTTTTTAGCTCTCCATCCAGATGCTGATGACTTTGAATCACTGGCTAACGGTTTTCTCTTTACCAACCGAATTTTAGGTTTTGTTAACGCCCCGGGGATTATGCAGCGTTTGGTAGCGCGGCTTCAAGGGGTTACCGTAGATGTTAATATCTATCAGCAGAAGCGGGATCGTCTCTATCAGGGCCTGGTCGATGCTGGTTTTGAGTTGGCTAAGCCGCAAGGGGCCTTTTATCTTTTTCCTAAAAGCCCGTTGGCAGATGATGTGGAGTTTGTCCGGGAATTGCAGCAGTATAAAATTCTCGCAGTTCCGGGCAGTGGTTTCAGTGGCCCCGGTCATTTCCGTCTCGCTTACTGTGTTGATGATGATACGATCGAACGTTCATTGCCAATCTTTACAGAGGTTGGGAATAAGTTTTGTTAATCAGTCTTCCGGCTGATTAGTGTTTTGGCTTAACCCAATAAGACCCCGCAGGCAAATGTCTACGGGGTCTTATTGGTTATAGATTAAGTAATCATATCAGGATAAATAATGGCATTGGTAAGTTTGCAAGAGCTCTCTATAGGATTTGGTGGTGATCCACTTCTAGATAAGGTCAATCTTCAGATCGAGGCTGGTGAGCGTATTTGTCTGGTCGGTCGCAACGGTACCGGTAAATCAACTCTGATGAAACTTTTAGCTGGTGAAATACAGCCTGACAGTGGACGTTTGCTCCGGGCTGAAGGGGTTAAGGTTGCGCGGCTTAGTCAGGAAATCCCTAAAACCCTGAACGGTACAGTTTATGATGTTGTTGTCAGTGGTTTAGGTGAATTGCTCGAGTTGCTTGCCCGCTACCATGGCGCTACCCTTAAAGTTGCGCAAGATCATGATGAAGTTGCTTTAACTGAGCTCGCGGCAATCTCTGAGGAGATCGAAATTGCCGGGGCCTGGCAGGTGCAGCAGCGGGTTGAACTTGTGATGACTAAATTGCAACTCGATAGTGAAGAGCTGGTTGCAACTCTATCCGGAGGTCTTAAGCGCCGGGTTCTTCTGGCAAAATCTTTAGTTGCAGCGCCCGACTTGCTACTCCTTGATGAACCGACCAACCATCTTGATATTGAAGCAATTATCTGGCTTGAGGAGTTTCTCTTAAATAGTTCGCAGACCATTTTCTTTGTTACTCACGATCGCAAACTTTTAAAGAAGTTGGCAACCCGGATTGTTGATCTCGAAGGGGGGAGAATCACCAGTTGGCCGGGTGATTATGGTAACTATCTGCGCCGTAAAGCTGAAATGCTCCATGCTGAGGAGATGCAGAACGATCGTTTTGATAAAAAAATGGCGCGAGAGGAGGTCTGGATTCGCAGAGGTATCAAAGCTCGGCGAACCCGGAACGAGGGCCGGGTTAAAGCACTGCTTGAAATGCGGAGTGAGCGGGGCCGGCGGCGGGAAAAAACCGGTCAGGTCCAGATGGAGATCAGTCGTGCCGGAACCTCTGGCAAGTTGGTTGCAGTTTGTGAAAAAGCAGCCTTTGCCTATAGTAAAAAATTGGTGATTAACAACCTGACAACGACCATTTTGAAGGGTGACAAAATTGGTATTATAGGTCCTAACGGGGCCGGTAAGACAACCCTGTTGAAACTTCTCTTAGGTGAGTTGGCACCAGCCTCCGGCACTATTCGACTTGGTACTAACCTTGAGGTCCTCTATTTTGATCAGCAACGCGAGCAGCTTGATGAAGACCGGACTGTATTTGACAACCTTGGCGATGGTAATGATACTATTGAAATCAATGGTCACCAGCGACATTTGATTAGCTACCTTAAAGATTTTCTCTTTACTCCGGATCGGGCTCGATCACCAGTCAGAATTCTCTCTGGTGGTGAGCGTAACCGTCTTCTTCTGGCCCGGCTATTTGCCAAACCTGCCAATATTCTCATTCTTGATGAACCGACCAACGATTTAGATATTGAGACCTTGGAGTTGCTCGAAGAGTTGCTTGCCGACTATCAGGGGACTCTGCTTTTAGTTAGTCACGATCGTGAATTTATCAATAATGTGGTGACCAGTACCTTGGCTTTTGCCGAAAATGGTATGATTCAGGATTTTGCCGGGGGCTATGATGATTGGTTGATGCAGCGTCCGTCAGGGGAATCAGCTGCAGGACTTGTAGTTGGTTGTAAACAAAAAAATGAAAAAGCTATTAAACCCCGCACAACTAAACCACGTAAACTTAGTTTCAAAGAGCAGGCCGAACTTGAAAAATTGCCGGCAATCCTCGAAAATCTTGAAAAAGAGCAGCAAAAACTATATGCCGATATGGCTGATCCCAGCTTTTATCAGACAGAAAACAACCAGGTTGCGACAGCTAAAAATCGTCTTTTGGTAATTGACAAAGAGCTTAAAGAGGGTTACGCTCGGTGGGAAGAGTTAGAGGGAATTAGTGAGAGTAGCGGCTAATATAAATACAAAATGGAAACCTGAAATTATGAACAAAATATTTAATCCATCATCAATTCTCGTCATCGGGGTTTCAGAGCACCCAAACAATTTGGCTCGGAATATTGTTGCCAATTTGATCGATTTTAAGTGGACGGGTGACCTCTATCTTTATGGAAAAAAGGGTGGTCGCTATTTAGGTTATGAAATCCATACCGAAATGACGGCCCTGCCAGATACGATTGAACTGGCGGTGATTTTGACTCCGGCTGTCACTGTACCTGATTTAATGCGTTCCTGTATTAAGAAAAATATTGTCAATCTCGTTATTGAAACTGGCGGCTTTAGTGAGTTTTCAGAGGCTGGGAAAAGCCTTGAGGATGAGATTAAAGCGATAGCTCAGGAACATGGGGTCAAGTTTGTGGGTCCCAATGGAATCAGTATTGTCAATCGTCACAATGGTCTCTGCTTGCCCTTTATGCGCCTGATCCCAGCCGAGATTCTGCCGGGAGGTCTGTCGGTGATCTCGCAAAGTGGTGGTCTGGCGTTGACTTATATTGGCCTTGGTCGTAAAGAAAATCTTGGCGTGGCTAAGGTTATAAGTATGGGGAATAAGAGCTCTCTTGATGAGGTTGACTATTTAAAGTTTTTGGCTGCTGACCCTGACACCAAAGTCATAGGTCTCTATCTTGAAAGTATGGATCGTGGCCGTGAGTTTATGGCAGCCCTGCAAGATTGTAAAAAACCGGTTATTTTACACAAATCTAATACCTCTGAACAGAGTCAGGTGATCGCTAAGTCGCATACCGCAGCCTTGGCTGTTGATGATGATGTGGTGACTGCCGCATGTCGTAAGTGTGGAGTTTTTAGGGTCCACTCCTTTCAGCAGTTTATAAACTGTGCCAAAGCCTTTTCGATTCCGGCAATGCGGGGTGATAACCTGATGGTGGTCTCACGCTCCGGTGGGCATGCTGTGGTTGCGGCTGATGCGGCTGCCGCGGCTGGTTTTAACCTGCCAGCTTTAAGTGAAGAGTTTGTGGACAAAATTTCTCGCCGGTTTCGGGCGGCAGTTATTAAGTTGACGAACCCGCTTGATCTTGGAGATATCTTTGATATTGATTACTATATTACCATTCTTGAAATGGCTTTAGAGCGTGATGATGTCGATGGCGTTCTTTTAAACCATGTCTTTCAGGCTGAAAGTGAGTTTGCCTCGACTTTGCGTTTGGTACAAAAGGTCGAGACCCTGCAACTGCGACATAATAAACCGGTAACTATTGTCCTTTTCTCAAGCGTGAGTGCGGTTGCCAAGTTGATGGGGGAAATCTCAATTCCGGCTTTCAGTGAGCCCTTGGCCGCGATCGAGGCTCTGACGGTTTCTTTAACCCATAAATGCAATCTCGAGAAAAATGCACAGACATTGACACCACTGCCTGGGGTTGCTGGCGATATCGCTAGGCCGCTTTTTGCCGAGTGGCTCGATGATGCGGCCCGGCGCGATCAAACCCTTTTTGCTGATCAGGCTCTGACTCTGATGCAGGAGTATGGTTTGCCGGTTGTGCCCGGGGCGCTTGCCCGCCATCCGCATGAGCTTTTTGAGGAGTCTGAAGAGTTAGGTTTTCCTCTAGTTCTTAAGGCTGTCGTCTCTCATATGAGTCACAAAAGTGATGCCGGTGGGGTCTTGACTGGGATCGCAGACCTGAAGACGTTAGAGGATGTTGGAGCACTTCTTTTTGAGCGTTTTGCCGTAAATCCAGGTTTTTGTGGAGTTTTGATGCAAAAACAAGTCGATACGAGCTTGGAGTTGATCGTCGGGGCACGACGAGACCCCTCTTTTGGAGATATTTTTCTCTTGGGAATGGGCGGGATTTATGCAGAGATTCTTGATGATGTCCAGGTGATGCCGGGCCCGCTTAACCGTGAAGTGGTACAGGCGATGGTCGACGGGCTGCGTGGGGCGCGGATCTTGCGCGGGGCTCGGGGGAAGGCTGGAATTGATATGGAACTTTTGTGTCAGGTGATGGCACGTCTTCAGGTGCTGTTGAATGATTACCCGAAGATTTCTGAAGTTGAGATCAATCCCTTGGTATTTAGCGCTGGCAGCGGCATGATCGTTGATGCCCGAGTTGTCGTGTGCTAGCGGTGATAAAAGATATTGAAATACTTTGTTAGAATAAAAAAGGGAGCTGCTAAAATTTAGCAGCTCCCTTTTTTTTGTTAATCTTCAATTGTAGCGAAATCTAGCTTTTAAGAGCTTCCAGATCTTTGAAATTTTCTAATGCTTCCGGGTTGGCCAGAGCATCACGGTTGGTGATTGGCAGGTTGTGAACCATACGTTTCACTGCCAATTCAACTTTTTTACCGCTGATGGTGTAGGGGACATCAGCAACTGCGAGGATCTTGGCCGGGACGTGGCGCGGGGTGGTGTTTTTGCGGATGTCGGTTTTTATCTTTTTCTCAAGTTCAGGGGTCAACTCAATGCCATCTTCAAGAACAACAAAAAGAACCACCCGAACATCACTCTCTTCCCACTCCTGACCGATAACGACACTGTCTTTAATCTAAGACATAGTTTCAATCTGACGGTAAATTTCGGCAGTACCGATACGTACCCCACCGGGATTTAAGGTTGCGTCAGAGCGGCCGTAGATGATAACTCCGCCGGTTTCGGTGATCATAATATAGTCGCCGTGGCACCAGATATTGTTGTAGGTGTCGAAGTAAGCATCGTGGTACTTCTGATTATCCGGGTCATTCCAGAAATAGATCGGCATTGAGGGGAAGGCGGCGGTGCAGACCAATTCGCCTTTCTCTTTAAATACGGGCTTGCCGAAGTCATCAAAGGCTTCAACCTTCATGCCCAAACCGCTGCACTGTAACTCCTCAATGTAGACCGGCAGAATCGGATTGCCCAGGGCAAAGCAGGAGATAATATCGGTGCCGCCCGAGATTGATGCCAGGTTGACATCCTCTTTGACTTCGCGATAGACATACTCAAAACTTTCAGCTGAAAGCGGTGAACCGGTTGAGCAGATCGCTTTAATCGAACTTAGGTCATACGTTTTTCCTGGGGTGATACCGCCCTGTTGGGCTGCAGCAAAGAATTTGGCGCTGGTGCCAAAAACTGTAATTTTTTCATCTTGGGCGAGTTTGAATGTTGCCCCACCGTCGGGATAGAAAGGGGAGCCATCAAATAAAATTGCTGTCGCACCAACGGCCAGAGCGCTGACGAGCCAGTTCCACATCATCCAGCCGCAGGTTGTAAAGTAGTAGATTCGATCTTCGCGTTTCAAGTCAACGTGGAAGATGTGCTCTTTTAAGTGCTGAATCAAAGTGCCGCCTGCCCCATGGACAATACACTTAGGGGTGCCGGTGGTTCCAGAAGAGTACATGATATAGAGTGGGTGGTCGAAGGGGAGCTGCTCAAAGTCGATCTCAAGGTTATCCTCTTTGCTCAGGAAATCCTCATAATGAACCGCATTCTTGATCGCACTGATGTCAGCCCGCTCTTCGGTGTAGGGGATAACGATAACTTTTTCAATCGAGGGCAGTGAACCTAAGATCTCACCAATTTTTTCTAAAGAGCTGAACTCTTTACCATTATATGAGTAACCATTAGCAGTAAAAAGGATTCTTGGTTCAATCTGGCCGAAACGATCAAGCACACCTTTAATCCCAAAATCGGGCGAACAGGAGGACCAGATGGCACCGATACTGGTTGCGGCCAGCATTGCGACAACGGTTTCAATCATGTTGGGAACAAAGCCGGCGATCCGGTCACCGCTTTTAATTCCAGTTTCACGCATCGATTTGGCGAGTTGAGCAACCTGCTTATAGAGGTCAGAGTAGTTGATACGAATAGCGTCCTGGTTTTCGCCCTTAAAGACCAAGGCTTCGTTGCCATCACGGAAACGTAAAAGGTTCTCGGCGAAATTTAAGCGAGCCCCGGTAAACCATTTAGCGCCTGGCATCTTGTCGCCATCAACCAAGACTTCATCGTAGGTTTTACTGGAGACGATGCCGCCATATTCCCAGACACTCTCCCAAAAATCGGCCCGTTCATCTACAGACCACTTGTGGAGTTCATCGTAAGTGTTAAAGTTAAGCCCTTTCTTCTCTTTCAAACGGTTCATTAAATCGGTCAGATTAGAATTCTTGATACGTTCAGCCGAAGGCTGCCAGAGTGGTTTCTGCATAATTTCCTCTCCTGATGCTCTTGTTAATTGGGTTGGTAAAAAATACTAACAATTTTTTCGCCTCTCACCCCATCAGGGGGAGCTGGCGATTTTGCACTTATCGTTTTGAAATAAGTTACACTTTACGTTAACTGGCAAAGACAGCTTCAAAAAAATAGTGGCATGCCCTTTAGCTGATTCTAGGAGAGTTGTCAACCCGATAGGCTTGAAAAAATAAAATATTTGGTGCTGTAGCTTGCAGTTAAGTTGTATCGAAAATTGGCTAACTTTGCTGTCGCCCTCATAAATGGGGTCAAGAAATGACTCCAGCGTAAGACAGGTCGAACAAAAACCGCAACAAAAACTTCACTCTATTTCGGTCAGGCACTAATTTACACCCTTTGCTAGTTCCTTTGGCTGTGGTCAACTGCTTTGTTGAAAAAAATACAATAAACTAGTGGAAAGTGAGTTGTTGTTTATGGTATGTATTTGTTGAATAGTGAGATTTTATTAATTGAGATTGATCTATCAATATGATTTAATCAATACCTTTTCTCTTTACTTTTGCTGTTCAGTTGTAGTAGGCTTCACGATAGTAGAGTTTTTTGCTGTGAAAACGATTTTTTTGGAGGTCTAATAATGAAATTAAGGCTCAGTCGACAGATACTCTTTGGGTTACTTGCTGTAGGGCTCCTGCTTACAGTCTCGGGTGTAATAACTTATGTCGGCATTGGAGTGATGCTGGATAAAGTAAAAGAATCATCGGCAGCTGCCGATGCTATGTTTCAACTCCAGAGTACCGAGATTGATCATCATAAATGGAACACAAAGGTGACAAAAACGCTGCTTGAGCCATTCCATCCCGGGGTTGTAGTTGAGGTCGGTACAGATGACCACAAGTGTAACCTTGGTAAATGGCTTTATGGTGATGGGCGCCGTGGTCTTGAGGCTAAGTATCCCTTTTTGGGCCCCATTTTTAAGAAGATGGAAGCCCCGCATGCCCGTTTGCATAGCTCAATTAAAGAGGTGAATGCCAACCTCCATGAAGCCGAAGATCTTGAGGGGGCCAAGGGTGATTTCAGGGCTCTGACGCAACCGGCGATGAATGAGGTTCTTGGTATCTTTCATGAACTTAATGCGGCTCTTGCAGATATTAAAGCGCAAACCCTTAAATCGGCTGAAGCTAAGGAGTCCCAGACCGTAACCTTGATCATGATGATCGTTGGTTTCGGGGTTTTGCTGGCTTTGCTGATTATCTTCTGGGTGCGGGCGGGTTTCTCCAGAGTTATGGGGGGTGAGCCTGAGGATATGTGTGAAATGCTTACCAAGATTGCTGATGGTGACTTAAGGATTAAAGTTGGTG
>DAOWHJ010000073.1 GCA_030641485.1 Pseudomonadota bacterium | reverse complement strand
TGGCGGCAGATCTGCGACGGTGATTTGTTGAGATTCGAGTGTTTCCAACAGTGTTTCAGGGGTAATGAGATTACTTTTCAGAATCACCAGGGCGGCTCCACTCAGCCAGGTGGAAAAAATTTGTTCAACTGATGTGTCAAAATTTAATGACGCAAATTGTAGAACTTTATCTTTTGTGCATATCTGGTAACAATCTTTTATTTGCCGGAAATGTTGAGCGCCAGCCAAATGTTCAACCATCACTCCCTTAGGCTTCCCTGTAGAACCTGATGTATAGATTACGTAGGCCAGATCTTGCAACCCGTTGCGATATTCAGGGTTGCTGTCAGGTTGAATTTGCAGCAACTCCTTTTTATCTAGATAGACTATCCCGGTTGTTGCCTTTGGTAGAAGTTTTCTTAAATGACTCTGCGTCACCAGTAGCGGCGCTTGAGAGTCTTTCAGCATGAACCGTAATCGTTCTTGGGGATAATTCGGATCTAACGGTACATAGGCCGCTCCAGCCTTGAGGATGCCAAGCAATCCCACCGCCATCTCCAATGAACGCTCGACGCAGATAGCGATGAGTGTGTCGGATTGGATGTTGTGTTGATCTCTCAAGTAATGGGCCAGTTGGTTACTTTGCTCATTGAGTTCGTTGTAGGTAAGTTGTTCTCCTTCAAAGATCACGGCAATGTTGTCTGGTGTCCTTATTACCTGGGCTTCAAACAGATCGACGATGGTTTTGTCTCTGGGGTAGTCCGTAGTTGTCTCATTCCAGGCTTGCAGTTGACGTTGTTCCTGAGCTGTCATGATGGGCCATTGAGATAAGGGTGCATCTTCCTGCTTCAAAACGGCTTCGAGGATAGTCAAAAAGCGACTTTGTAACTGTTTTATATCGTCCGGGTTGAAATAGGCCTTGTTGTAGACGAAATCAATTTTAACATCATGTTGGGCATGGAGTTCTTCCACCGAGATCATTAAAGGATCTTGTTCATAACCGGTAAATAACTGAACTACACTTCCTTTGGTTTTATGAAAAACCGCATCGTGGTCGTGATTTAAGTAGGCCAGACTGATGTCGAATATTTGCGCCCGGGGTGGTTTAAGTTCTATGGCCCGGTTGATTTCACTGATCGGCAAACGCTGATGGCGGTAGTTGGCGCGCAGGCTCTTGCTTATCTGTTGCAGAAGTTCAGCAAAGGTTAAATCAAGGCCGAAATCAAACAGTGCCGGGCTGGTACCGGTGAAGAGACCTACGGTTTGTTTGAATTGGGCACCGGAGCGGTTTAGAAGAGAGAGGCCGATGCTGATATCATTCCGTTGACTGGTTCGGGCAAAGTATACGTAAAAAGCTCCGAGCAGAAGATGGAAAAGGCTGGCTCGGTTTTTTTTTGCCAGGATATTTAATTGTTGATAGAAATTTTGTGACAGGAAAATGGCTTCGCGATCACTTTCCAAGGCTTTGCTGGTAGGTGAAGATTGCCGGGGTGTGATTAAAGGGTCGGGAATATTGGTGAATTTGCTGGCCCAGTAATGGCTATTTTTTTCGAATGTTTTAGATGCGATATAGGTACGATCATTTTCAATGAAACTCGTGTAGGAAGGGCTTGATAAATCGGGTGAGTTGTTATTGACAAGTTGGGTGTAAATATTAGCTAAAGAGCGGTTTAAAAGAGCTGTACCCCAACCGTCGATAATGAGATGATGATATTGGAGCAGCCAGTAATAATTATCTTCAGCTAGTTTGATAAGATCATAGCGAAACAGGGGGTGTTCAATCAGTTTAAACGGTTGTGTAAATCGTTCTTGCATCCAGGCTGATGCTGATTTATGGGGATCTGATGCCGTGGACAGATCATGCATCGGTACGGTTATGGTCAAGCTCTCTAAAAAAGCTTGGAGCGGCACCCCGTCTTCGTCCGTATCGGCAGTTAAGACGATGCGTAGGGCATCGTGTTTCCGGATAAGCAGGTTGATGGCTTTTTCGAACAACTCCGGCTTAACCGGGCCGGGAATTTTAACGTAGCCGCCGATGTTGTAGATGGGTAAATCAGCATGCAGTATCTGGTCAAACCAGATTTCTTGTTGAGATGATGTAAGAGGGTAGAGGGTTCGCAATTTTTATCTCATAGTAAACTGTTATTACAGCAAAAGGTGTGGACTTAGGTTGTCACTCTGGGGTGGGTGGGGGACTGTCGGGGGCGGAGGAGTTATTCAAATAGTTCATAATTGTATTTAAGTTTAGATTTTGATTCCACATCTGGAGTAAACTGGACAAACCCTTCTCCGGGAAGCCATTTTTTGCAGGCAGTCAGATTTTGTTTTAAGATGCCGTCATGCGAATATTCGAACTTAAGACCAAGTATGGAAAATTTAGAGTAGAGGATAGAGTGATGAAGTAAATTGGGTCGTAAGTTGGGAGAGTTATCAACCGCCTTTTTAAGCAGCATAATGGCGCAATATCCCCGAAGGGCATAATTGTTCGGTTTTAAGTTATATTTTTGTTGGTAGCGCTGATAAAATTCTTGTAACTCCGGGGTTTTGTCGAAATGTGAGTCGTAAGAGCTGCAATAGACCCCCTTCATGGTCTCCGGGTCGATTGAATTATAAAAGTCAGGATAGTCCAGGAGCTCACCGCCGATAAATGGTTTATCATTCTTACACCAGCGAAGATATTTCAAAAAGTCTTGAGTCTCTTTTTTATAACCGAGGAAGACAATCCCATCAAAATCCCTGGTGTCTATTGCTGAATATATCTCTTCGACTTTGAACTGCTCGTCAAATGAGTATATGGACGTAATTTTTATATCGGGTTCGTTTTTTACCTGATAAGCGAGCAGATGTCGTAACCCCTTGAAGTATTCCGACTTTTTATAGATGAAAGATATTTTATCGATGTTTAAATATCTAACAATATTTTTAATATTTTCGGCATGATAAAAGTCGGGAGAGGAATTTTCAAGCAGGAGTTTTATCTTCCTTTTCATCAGAAACGGGTTAGTACTCGACTGTAAAAACAGAATTCCCGCATCATCCAACAGAGGGGCGATGCGCTTTGACGTATCCGAGTTAGCACTTCCGACTACGGCGACAATCCGTTGGTCGCGGGCAAAAGACCAGGCTGCGGATTTTGATTTGTCTTCATGGGCAAAGTGGACTTTGAAACGGGGGAAGGCCTGGTTGTTTTGCAATTCCTCCAGGGCCATTTTGAGCCCCTTAAGGTAACCTGGGTACTCCTGGTTTAAGGGCCAGATTACTCCGACATGAACCTCGGAATTGTTTTGCGGCTGGATGAGATAGCTGTGCCGTCTCTCCTTCATTCCGTCTAAATCATAGTGACGGTAGTGAAAAAAAGCTGCCGATACAACAACAACGACAAAAATCCCGATTTTTAGAAGAAATCTTTTCACAAGCTTAGTTACTGTTCAAAATTATAGGTAATCCCTCTTTGCCACTGCCAACAATGATGGTTTTCGTGTTGTTCGACAAGGCCATTTTGCGGGTTGCTTCAATTCCGTGCCAGGTCAAAATGTCGGGCGTGAGCGATTTGACAACCGTCTGGTTGTAGATGGCGATCCCCT
>DAOWHJ010000110.1 GCA_030641485.1 Pseudomonadota bacterium | reverse complement strand
TGCCCTTTTCAAGGAACGAGTCACAGCTCTTATCATGACCGGAATGGGTAATGATGGTGCCAAAGGCCTGCGCCTAATTAAACGCCACGGAGCCACGGTAATCGCCCAGGATGAACAGAGTTGTGTTGTCTATGGAATGCCTAAAGAGGCGGTCAATGCTGGGGTTGTTGATATTTCACTACCACTTGACCGGATTGCAGCTGAGACTATTAAAACCTTAAAAAAACCCTAACTTCATAAAATAATTTCTCACTTTAACTACCTACAGCCGCGGAGCTGGAATGATCAAAATCACCCCTCAAGAGTACCAGACCTTCTGCAAATATGTCTACGACATTTGCGGTATCACTCTGGCGGCAAATCAATCATACCTAATTGAGACCCGACTGGCGCCAATGTTGAAAAAATTAGGCAGTGCTAACTTCACTGATTTTTATAACAAATGCCGGGCAGACCGCTTGAAAAAACTGGAACAGGAGATCATCGACGCAATCACTACCAATGAAACCTATTTTTTTCGCGATAAAGCCCCTTTTGACTTGCTCCAGCATAAAATTTTACCTGACCTCATCGACAAACGCAGTAGCAGGCCTGGGATCCAACCGACCCTGAAGATTTGGAGTGCAGCCTGCTCATTTGGACAAGAAGTCTACAGCATCGCCATCATCTTGAAAGAGTTACTCGGCAACGATATCAGCAAATACCGAATCTCAATTGTCGGTACCGATATCTCTGATGATGCTGTAGCCCGCTCAAGTTACGGCCTTTACAATCAGTTTGAAGTCGAAAGAGGTCTGCCGCCAAACAAATTGCGGCTCTATTTTGACCAAGTGGATAAAGGCTGGCGGATTAAGGATGAGCTCCGGGCAATGGTCTCTTTCCGCAAACAGAACCTTTTTCAGTCTATTGCGGCCTTAGGACGTTTTGACATAATTTTCTGCCGCAATGTAGCAATCTACTTCTCACAGCCCGACAAAATCAAGCTTTATGAAAAACTTGGCGGCGCCTTGGCTAAAGATGGCTACCTGCTGATAGGTGCACAAGAGAGTTTGACGGGGATCACCGATCTATTCGAACCGCAACGCTACTTAAGATCGATGTTTTATCAACTGAAAGATAGGCCGAGATAAGCTACAACATCTAATTAACTACCAACGAAAAGAGGTACTGACAATAAAAATCAGCACCTCTTTTTTTGTACCTATATTTAAGCAACCATCATCCCAGATATCGGGCTAAAGCCTCACCAATTCCCTCTTTAGTAAATGGCTTATGTAATATATCGCTAACCCCGGCGGCTTTTGCAGCCTCATTATCCTGGTTTTCGTTCTGGGTTGTAACCATAATAATTGGCAATTCATCCTTACTAAACTTCTCTCGAATTCTTCGGGTTACTTCAATACCTGTAATCCCCGGCATATTCAGATCAGTTAAAACTGCATCTGGTTTTAACTTAAAGACCTCTTCAACCGCAACTTCAGGATCGATAAAAATAAAAGGTTCATAGCCCAACGCATGCAGCATACTTCTAAAGATTCCAAGAATCATCTTGGAATCATCAATTGCAACAACCCGCTTCCGTGGAACTTCCTCTGCGGGGTGACCCTTGGTTTCCTGATCATCACCAACCAAAGCTGCAACCTCATCCACAAAACCATTCTCTTTAAGGATCGCAACAAAGAAGTCACGAACATCTGCATGGGCCTTCTTACCCAAAAATTCAAACGCAAGTTTACGAAAAAAATCAATCTCTAAAAGATCGAGAAAGATGGTACCGCTTTGGGTTGACATGATCGTCCGAACCAAATCAGTCGCCTCATCATCCGCAAGCCGGACCATATTCTTAAGCCCGGCAGCTAAAATCTCATTATAGTTACTATCAATCGCAGTCGCAGCTGCAGAACGAACATTATCAACCGGGTCATGCAGGCCAGCGGCCAACACATAAGCGCCTTTGGTCAACGGCAAACGCCCTAAGGTTTCGTAAGCTGCAAATCTCACGTTGGCATCACGAGGCTGATTATGGATAAGTTTTCGAATCGCCGGTATCGCACCCTCATCCCCCATGTCACCCATTACATTAAGCGTATGAATCAAAAGGTCAGGATCACCCTGAAGCAGGTTTTCTGAGAGGATCGGCAGAGCCTTGCTCCCTAACAAAATCAGTTTTTCCTTACCGGTCGAGCGCACATGGGCATGGTGTGAAGTCAAAGTCTGGTTAAGTTTTTTAATGGCCTCATGTGATTGAACATTCATGAACACATCTAATATGGCAAAATCCAGCTCTTTTTTATAGCCGAGTTTTTCTGAAAGCCTGTGAATAGCAGTAGCTGAGCCCAACTGCCCCAGAGCAGTCACAGCCGCCTCAACCAGATCGTCATCATCAGTATAAAGAAGCTCCGCGATATTTGAAGCAGCCCCCGAGTCGCCAATTTCCCCTAGCGCAGTTATAATCTTCAATAAAAGATCATGATCTTTCTCATTAATCAGAAGTGCCATCAAGATATGGTAGGCATCATCAAACCCAATTTCACCCGCCAGTTCAATCAAATAACCACGACTATCTGATTTTTCATCCTGAAGAATTTCGAGGTAGACACTTGGTGCTTCAAGAATCTTGGCCACAAGATGTTCTTTGATTTCAGGAAAAGAGTTTGACAGGTAAGGGTAGCGATCAAGCACAGCAGCCAGTAGTGGAATTGCAAACTCTGCCGGGCTCTGCCAGAAGAGATCAAGCGCCTCTTTTTGAACAGCAAGTTCCATCTCAACTATGTGAGACAGTACTATTTCCGCTTTCACAGCATCTTTTTCAACAATATTATTTTTTATCTCTTTAATAAATGATGCGGCTTTGATCTTTGCCATTTCAAAACTCCTAAGAACTTCATAAAATCAGCTAGATGGTGCGGGAATCAGCTAATCAGTCTTCGTAATATCCAACATATTTTTTTTCAATCCACATCCCAACAAGCACCATCACTCCACCGACCCCAATCAGCACGGTTGCGATAACATAAAGATCGTGAATCAACCACAGAGCGATCCCGCAAACGGCAAGGAAAAAACCTAATACTTCAAGTATGGGAATAATAATTTTATTCATAGATCATTCAACCTTTTGAATATCAGCCGGTTTTCGGCAGCCACATATTTAAATACTGTGAAAGGATGGAAAGATAATCGAACACCAGCAACAAACCTATAATGATTAGAAATATACCACTAACGATACTCACAACTCTCAAGTAGCGATTAAAGCGCGAAAAATAGGTTAAAAAAGAGTTAAATGCCAAGGCCGAAACTAGGAACGGCAGTCCCAACCCCAAAGAATATGCTACCAGCAGGATGATGCCGCTGCCGACATTCTCAGAGGTACTGGCATAGAGCAGAATACTCGCTAAAATCGGCCCGATACAGGGCGTCCACCCAGCGGCAAATGCAACTCCAACCAGAACTGAGCCTAGATAACCTAAGGGCTTGTTCTTAAACTCAAAGCGTTTCTCACGCTCTAATAAATTGAGTTTAATAACTCCGGTAATATGAATACCTAAAAGAATGACAATCACGCCCCCTGCCCGCCGGATCAGCTCTTGATTCTCCTGAAAGAAGTTCCCGACATAGGTTGCCGAAGCCCCTAAGGCAACAAAAACCAAAGTGAAGCCTAATATAAAAAAGAGGGAGTGAAAAAGAGTGCGCCGCCGTACCGATTTACTCCGGTTGTCAACTAGATCATCAAATGAAATCCCGGTGATATAGGTCAGGTATGAGGGGATTAGAGGCAAAACACAGGGTGAGATAAAAGACAATATCCCGGCCATAAAGGCGATCAGCAGCGAAACTTGAGAAGTTGATTCCATAGATTTTTATTATTAATGGCTAGTGTTTCGTTAAAGGTAAAATGAAACCAGAATTTTCTCAACTTACAAGAGTTGAGATTTTTTGCATTTAGTCAATACCCGGTTCAGTCTTACAGGGTCAATATCATTTTCGAGATGGGGGTCCCCTAAGGCTTTCAGAAGAACCATAGACAAGCCGTTCTCAGCCTTTTTGTCGCGCCGCATAAGTGCAATCATCTCATCAACATCAGCCGCCTCTGGAATCTGCATCGGCAGACCGAAAGCCCTAAGTAACTGTAGAGATCTTTCTAAAGCCACCTCAGTCAACAGGTTCATATCATGAGCCAGCACCAGTGAAGCAACCAGACCGATCGCTACAGCCTCACCATGAGTAAACTTCTGATAATCAAATAATTTTTCCAGAGCATGCCCTACCGTATGACCAAGATTCAAGGCGGCGCGCACACCTAAACGATCATACTCGTCTCGCACCACGTAATCGGCTTTAATCCGACTGCAGAAGTGAATCATAGTTGCCAGACAGCGAGGATCACGGGCTAAGATCTCACTTTTATTCATCTCGAGAAAGGAGATAAAATCATCCCCGGCCAAGAGGCCGTACTTGATGACTTCACCCAAACCTCCAAGAATTTCCCGCTCGGACAGAGTTTCGATAAAGTCAACATCTGAAATTACGACCCGAGGCTGATAGGTAGTTCCGATAAAATTTTTTCCAGCCTCCAGATTAACCCCATTCTTCCCGCCGATCGCACTATCTACCTGAGCTAAGATGGTGGTCGGGATATGCAACAGGTCGACCCCACGCATATAGGTTGCTGCGGCATAACCTGAGAGATCACCAATCACACCGCCGCCCAAGGCACAGACAAAGGAGTTGCGCTGCAGACCAGCCCTGAACATATTCTGATAAAGGCTGAGCAGGGTCTCATGGCTCTTATACTTTTCACCATCCGGCAAAATAATTGCCGTACTCTCGTAACCGGCCGCACGAAGCCATTTCTGCACCCGGTCAAGATAGAGTGGTGCGATAGTCGTATTGGTGACCACGACCCCATGCTGACCGCGCAGACGCGGCACAATTTGGGCTGCAGATTTACTTGCTGTCAGACCAGCCCCAATATGAATTGGGTAACTTCTAGACTCGAGTGAAACTGTCAACTTATGAAACGGCATTTTCACCTAAGAGACTTTCTGTAAATAGAATTTTTTTCTAAGATTGATGGCATCAAGATTGAGACATTTTTCGAAAATAAAGCATACCCCAAGGGCACTTCCTGCGGGGCCCAACATACACCTAGAGTTCACCACATACGCGGCGACAAACCTCAAGATAAGCCTCTTCAACATTACCCAACTCACGCCGAAAACGATCCTTATCAAGTTTTTCCAACGTATGACGATCCCAAAGACGGCAGGTGTCGGGACAGATTTCATCTGCCAACAGCATTTTACCGTTATAGTCACCAAACTCCAGCTTGAAATCTACCAGTAAAATATCACGCTCAAAAAGATAGTCACCCAGGATCTTATTGACCTTAATGGCGGTTTCCCGAGCACTATCAATCTGCTCAGCAGTAGCAATACCAAAGACCAGGACATGGTCGCGATTAATCATCGGATCGTTAAGGTCGTCATCTTTGTAGTAATACTCGATAATTGGCCGGTCAAGCTTGCCGCCTTCACTCTTGCCCATCCGTTTTGCCAAACTGCCAGCAATATAGTTTCTCGCAACCACCTCAACCAACATGATGTCAACTTTTCGAGCCAGCATTTCACGATCTGAAAGCTGTTCTATGAAGTGACTTTCAACTCCATTTTCTGCCAACATCTGGAAGAGTTTCGACGAAACTTTATTATTGATCACCCCTTTGTCCATAATAGTACCCTTTTTGGCACCATTAAAAGCGGTCGCATCATCTTTAAAATAAAGAATATTCTTGTCCGGATCATCCGTTGCGTAGATAATCTTGGCCTTGCCTTCGTAAAGTTTCTCTCTGCGTTCCATAATTTACAATTATCTCCTTACTAACCCATCATCTCAGACGGATAACTCTAATTTTACTCTCCGAATACCCGGGTAAAAATCGTCGGCACCTGGCGCATGTGGTGACTTAAGCTAAATTTTTCTTTGATCTCCTGGGCTGAAAGATGTTTTGCCACATCTTCATCACCAAGCAGGTATTCCTTAAACGAACCCCCATCCTGGAACGCCTGCATTGCATTACGCTGAACCCAACGATAGGCATCCTCACGCGAGACCCCGGCCCGGGCCAGAGCTAAGAGAACCCCCTGAGAATAGATCGTACCACCGGTTAATTCAAGGTTTTTCATCATCTTCTCAGGATAGACAACCAGTTTCTCCATCATTGAGGCAAATCGGTGCAACATGAAATCAAGCAAGATCGTAGCATCGGGAGCAATCACGCGCTCTGCGGATGAGTGGCTGATGTCGCGCTCATGCCATAAAGCAACGTTCTCCATTGCGGTGAGTGAGTACGAGCGCACCAAGCGGGCCAAACCGCAAAGGTTCTCAGAGAGAACCGGGTTGCGCTTATGCGGCATCGCCGATGAACCCTTTTGCCCAGCATGGAAAAACTCCTCGGCTTCACCAACCTCTGTTCTTTGCAGATGTCTGATCTCGGTCGCAAACTTCTCAATAGAAGCCGCAACCAGGGCCAGCGTTGTAAAGAAGAAGGCGTGCCGGTCGCGCTGCACAATCTGGCTTGAAGCCGGAGCCGGTTGCAGCCCAAGGTTGGCACATACCGCTTCTTCAATCTCCGGTTCAATGTTGGCGAAAGTCCCAACCGCGCCGGAAATCTTACCCACCGAGATGTCTGTGATCGCCGCTTCAAGACGCTTTTTTTGCCGCGCCATCTCGTCATACCAAAGCGCAAATTTCAACCCGACCGTAACCGGTTCAGCATGAATCCCGTGCGAGCGCCCGATCATCGGACACTCTTTAAGTTCAAAAGCCCTAATTTTAAGCGCGCTCATCACCCGATCCAAACCCTCAAGCAGCATGGTCCCGGCCTCCTTGAGCTGTAAGGCCAGAGCTGTATCGAGAACATCGGATGAGGTCATCCCCAGGTGAACATAACGCGATGCCGCGCCAATATGCTCTGCAACGGAGGTCAAAAAAGCGATCACGTCATGCCGAACTTCGGCTTCAATCTCGTTAATTCGGGAAACATCAAACCCCGCTTTATCACGAATCTCTTCCCATTCTGCTTGCGGGATCTCTCCCCGTTCAGCAAAAACTTCACAAACTGCCAACTCAACTTTAAGCCAGCTTTGAAATTTATTCTCTTCGCTCCAAACCTGACTCATGGCCGGACGCGAATAACGCTCAATCATAATAATTCATTCCATTACAGTAATTAGTAGTTAATAGTTAGAGATTCTTACGGGTACTGCCCCAGCCGGGGTTATTCAGTTAAAAACATCCCTGAAAACAATCGTAGAATCTGACTTTTGACCAACTTCCAGAGATACCATATCCAAATAACTCTTGTCAAGATTTAAGCTTGTATTTGCGAGAAATCGAGATATTTATAGACTTCAATCTGCCTTGCCGGAGTTAACTTACGACCCACAATCTCTTGATATTCTGACACCGTTGGCAAGCGGCCAAAGAGGGCGCTCACAGCCGCCAACTCAGCTGAACCGAGATACACTTTTGCTCCGTTACCAAGACGGTTATCAAAGTTTCTGGTCGAGGTTGAAAAAACTACCGCGCCATCAACGACCCGAGCCTGATTCCCCATACAGAGACTGCAACCAGGAATTTCTATCCGCGCTCCAGCCTGCCCAAAAAGAGCATAATAGCCCTCACTTTTCAACTGTTCCGCATCCATCTTGGTTGGTGGTGTCAACCAGAGCCGAACCGGCACCTGGCCCTCATCGCGCAAAATCTCGCCAACCGCGCGAAAGTGACCAATATTGGTCATACAACTCCCGATGAACACATCATCAATTCCACGCAGACGCTGCTTGTCCGC
>DAOWHJ010000165.1 GCA_030641485.1 Pseudomonadota bacterium | reverse complement strand
ATGTTTCATGGGAGGATATGGAAAACCACAACAACGCAGGATATCGGAACTTCTTACGACGCCACCAACCTTTAATATAATAAAAAAACGTAACTATTCAGGTACGTACCATAAAGCCATAACAAATAGGGTGAACATTGCTTCGCCCACATAAACGGGGTCAAAGCTGGGGCGCTGTCGCACCTTGTACCAGCAATGACCCCAATCCCGGTAGATTGTGAACGGAAAGGCAGGGGGAAAGGGGTCCGCAGGGGGAAAGGGGTCAGAGCCCTTTAAGAAAAGGCATCATTATGAGTTTTCTGCTGTTTTCCCAATTATTTTTCACAGTTAACATTTTTTGCCGTTTATCCATTTAGTAATTCTTTGCTTGATTATAGCCAGACGATTCGGAGAAATTTGACCAAGTCTTCCCAATAAAATTCTTCCTTCAACAACAGCAAGCCTACCTACTCGAATTACGCTTGCTGTTTTTAAACCGCTTTGCATAAAATCAGAGTCATCAGTGGCTATTGTTTCATCTAATTCGGGAATTTCTTGATGTAGCTGGGTAGATATCATGCAAATAAGCCAGTCATTATGTCGACCGGGCAATTTGCGAATGACAAGAGCAGGTCTAAGTTTTACTTTCTGTAGGTCAGTTTGGGGAAATTTTAAAAGTATTATCTGACCTTCGGTAATCATAAAAATGATTCCTCAAGATCTTCAATAGAGTAAGATATATCATCATTTTCCAGCCCTCGCATAGCAGCTGCAAGGGCAAAATCAGTCCATTCTTGTTTGTCTTGCATAGCAGTTTTTGCATGTAGATACTCGACAAAGTCAAGAACTTCTATCTGTTTAGTTTCCGGTAACGCCTCGACATGATGAATTATCTTTTTTGCAAGATTCATAGCTATACCCCCCTCAATGTTACACTAACATAAGGAACAAGATTTTTCCACCGAAAGAAAAACGGTAACATCCACCAATAAAACAGGAACCGGTAGAACACCAGGACCAGAGTCATGCTTGACAAAATTGGGTACTTTGGCTTGAGATTTTTTGTTTTCAACCATGTTGACTCTGCGGCTAGTGTTTAGCTTCGACGAACATCTCAAACGCCACTGGCATTGCTTCGCCCTCTTCGACGGGGTCAAAGCTAGCCAAACGGCGAATCAAGATTTTGTCTTTTGTGGTCATCACGGTCGCCCTTTGTCCAGCAATGACCCCACCCGAGACAGGTCGGACATCGGTTTACGGTTAAAAGGGAATGACGTGGTAGAATCCAGATCAAACCCGATCATTTTTGGTTGAGATTACCACTGTCAATATCAGCATTCCGGACGGAATGCTAACCAGAGATTTATCGTAATAATTACAATTGGTTGTTTGAGACCAAATCAATTCAAACGACTATGCCACTTTTGAGGATCCATTACAGTGTTAAAAACACTGTAAATCGTTATCCTTTCATCAAAATATTCGTAAAATATGGCGTAAGGGAATCGCCTCAACAACGCTCTGCGATATTCTTCGTGAACCTTCGCAGATTTCCGGTGTGCGAATTATTGTTTGAATACGAGCTTCCATACAAGATAGAAATTCTTCTCCTAAACCAGGACGGCGTTCCTCATACCAAGAATATGCTTCGTCGATGTCCTGCTGTACCTCTGGAGCTATTGTTAAATCAACGGCCATGGAGACTGCGAACTTGACGCTTAATTTCATCCCATGAAAGATCCGCTGCCAAGTTCTTCATCAAATTGGATTTCCGTCTTGCCAACTCTTTTTTTTGCCACTCATGCACAGGGACTGCAGACGGGGTAGCAGCTAAATCATCCCACAGATCTTCAACTAATTGAAGTTTTTCAGGTGGGCTCAAGTCAAAAATTGATACAGAATTTAAACTCATTTTCACCTCCCAGTAAAAACTGACTATTTGACGCAGTAGCGAAACCGGGTTCTTTATTTAAAATTGTCTTTACTCATACCAATTTAACTTGGCAATGGTAATCTCAAGTTTCCGGCCATTTTACAAACTTCATCTTAATCGTAAATATCTCAACTGCGCTTTAACCAATAGCCTGGTTTTCTTTTTGAGTGCGCAACTGCAATTATATGGATGTGGTCTGGTTCAATACTAAAAAAGATAGAGTATGGAACTTGGAATAAAAGCAAACGCCTAAAAGGCTTGCGTAAAACCCTATACCTGAAAGGAGCCGGACGAAAATCGGGGATAGCCACCGATAAAAAAGCAAAACGATGAGATATTGCCGATGCCAATCTCAACTTCCAACCAAACAGCCAACTAAACATTCATCGTAATAAGCGTAACGGAATCCTATCCCTCGACATAAAAAAACGAGCGCTGAACCGCATCCACTCAAGCGACTGGTAAAGGGGGGGCTGATGGTAAAATAAAAACCTATATCAACCACCAGATTAAAAGGATAAATGTAGTTAAAATCAAATATCTCAAGATGCTTAAGTGAGACTTTATCTATTGATGTGTCGGAGGCAAATAGTAGTTATTGCTCATCAACTTGCACCTCGTCCCATTTCGGATATTTTACGTTTTTCATAATATGTTTTCCCTCATCTCTTTTGACCGAAGCGGATACGTTATTTTGTTCGAAATCGAGGACAAAATAACGGTCACAATTCTTGCGGTGCGACACCAACGAAAAGAGGAGAGACTTGACAGTATCAACGACAATAACGCAAGATAAAATCGACTAGAGCCCGGCCGCCGTGGCTGGTTCCGGTGATCAGGGAATCAAGTTCTGCTGAGGACAGCAAGAGGAGCTCTTTTTCGGGGCTGGCAAGTTTATCGAAATATTTGTGGGTGTTTTGGCGATCGGCTTTGTCGGCGGCATAGGCCTGCAGCATCATCAGAGGAGTTTCAACCAGGGGAAGATTTTTTGCGGCCTGAACCAACATCTTTTTAAGTTGCCGCCGCGAAGAGGCGGGAAAACTTTGGTAGGCACAATTAGATTGGGGTAGATCTGTATGATCAGGCGTTATCTCATCTTCTTTATCCTCAAGCGGCGCTTCTGATAAAAGTTGACGAGAACTGCCGAAAGTCGGGAAAAGCGCCAGCAGAGCCAACATTTCGTGGCCGCGAGCCGCCAACGACAAAGCCAGAGCAACACTGCTGCCAACCCCGCAGACTACAACCTTGGGGCAAAAACAGCGAACATAAGCATAAGCTTCATCCACCGCTGTCTGCCACTGCTCATAGCCTCGTTTTTCAAGATCTGCTGCCACTGTGGCATGGCCCGGCAGACGCGGCACCAAGACCAGAAAACCCTGTCGTCCCAAATAATCGGCCAGTCTTTTCAAACTCTGCGGAGTCGTCAGCCAGTCATGAATCAGGACGATCCCGACTTGAGCCCGACGCGTTACCAAATAATAATTCCCAACCGCAAGCGGACAGAGTTCGGAGTCTTCTTGAAAGGGTTTTCGATCATCAAGATAAGTCTGCTCCATAAGTTTTAAAAGACGTTTGCCGACAAGCCGCCGCAAATACCAGGCCGGAGTCCAGGAAAGACGGCGCAAAAGTTGCTGCAAAGCTGGCAAAGGCTCTATGGCATTAGCCATTACGAGAAAAGGGTTCTCAAGCCTGACCCGATGAAAAGCGTCAGTGCCACTATCTTTCCCCGGCTCCAGAAAACGGAGTCGCGACTTGCTGCTTCCTATCTTCTCATCAACCTCTCCTGAAACTTGCAGAAACCCTTTCTCTTCGGCCAGCTCCAGCAGGTCAGTAATCCGACCGCCATCTTTTCCCAGGAGAAGATCGACCTGTGAATTTTTCAAATCCTGATGGTGGTAGATACCTAAGGCCCGGCCTTTAGAAGTTACAGCGAGAAAAGACCTGCGACGAAAATCGATTTCGGCAAAACTACGCCCCGATGTTTTATAAAGCAGAGCTGCCAGGAGATGATCCAGATTGACGGTCGTCAATCCGTAGATGGCCGCCATAGCATCATCAGTCAGTTTTTTTAAGACTCGTTTACTCTTTTTGTCGTTGACAAAATCAGGTGTCTTGGCTCCAAAAAATTTTTTCACTGAATCCGCAACCGGCAGGGCCTCCCCAAAACGAATATCGATATCAACCCCCGACAACAGCATTGAGCTCTCGACCATCACCTCTTCAAGCATTCGTGAAGATAGTTTATCCTCCAACATAGTTGAAAAACGACTTAAAATTGTATCTGTAAAACGTAGAGGATAATAAGAAACATTGACCGGAACAATGTTAATACTCTCAGTGACAGAGGCTTCGGGAGGAAGATCGAAAACTGTCGCCAAAGCAGCAAAACCCGCCGTTTGCGAATCCTTAAAAGCCAACAGACGCCGGCGTAAGATCTCGGCCCGCCAGGCTAGGGCCGCAGCCCCGGTGCGCGGTGGATATTTGCCTCTCTCAGCCGTGACCATAAAGTTGCCCCGATCTACAACTTTACGATTTTTAACCATGCGCCCTTCGGGAAAGACAATCCAGGCCGCATTTTCACCCACCAGGCTTTTTATAATCAACTTATCTCGTTCAGGATCGCCGATTGAAACTGCTCCAACCTGTTCCAGATAGCGGCCCATGAGACCGCCAAAAAATTCAGAAGAGGCTAAAGACCAGACCGGTTTATTGAGCAACTTTGAGATATGGTAGGGAAGAAGCAGGGTTTCAAGACGGGTGAAATGATTAATAACAAAGATCGAACCACCTTTTGGCAGATCCTTCTCATTATGGAGAGTAATCCGGGCCTTGGAGAAAGCAGTCAGGATTTTTACGGCCAGCCCGGTAGTCTTATAGGCAAAAAAGTTCAAGGGGAAAATTACCGTGAAGGGCCGTGCCCACCGTTACCAATTATTTTTATAAGTTTTTTACTTTGTGCCTTCTGCCTTTGTACCTTTGTGCCTTTGATCAGATTTCATCTCCAGCTCGGCGACAAAACTTGTCCACTTGACTTTACTACTTAGAGCGCCAACCGGACAAACCTCGGTACAAGCCAGACAGGTTTTACAATCATGGCTCGCTGGATCCGAATCACAAAAGTTTCCTTTCTCTACTCCTCGTCTACATCCCCCAAACCCCGATTTTTCGCGTTCCACAGATCTCGTCCCGTTGCCAGATCTTCTCCTCCCACGAAATTTTCGGATCGCGGTTGAAAATGATCAAATATGCCTCCTGCGCGCCGAAACCGT
>DAOWHJ010000086.1 GCA_030641485.1 Pseudomonadota bacterium | reverse complement strand
GCAGCTCGAGGCAGAGAGATCTTTTGCGGTAACGGAAAACCGGGCAAAAGAAAACCGGGCACTTCTGCCAACTGTGCCAATAAGCTTAAGCGATCAAGCTTTTGTCCTGCAAGTAAGGTTTCAATGAAAATCGGAATCTGAGACTCCCCTTCCCCAAGCAAAAAACCATCAACCAGAGAAAAGAGTGGCAGGGGGTTGATAAAAGTAGTCACCCCACCAACCAATACCAAGGGCTGACTCTCATCTCGATCTTTTGCCCGAGGCGCAAGACCCGCCTGTTCAAGCAGAGTCACTAGGTTTACATAATCACGTTCAAATGAGATCGAAAAAAGAATTACTCGCGTTTCAGCAACCGGACGAGCACTTTCATGGGTAAGCAAAGGGGTGGAAGACCCTGATTTAAAGCCATCATCCAGATAAAAACGCTCGGCGACCACCTTGGGGTCACGATTTAAAAGATGGTAGATCGACTGAAAGCCAAGATTGCTCATTGCCAGTGCGTAGCGATTAGGAAAGCCCAAAGCAATCGCAAAGCGACCGCCCCAATCTTTGCGATGTGCCCCTTTTTCCAAGCTGAGATTCGTCTCTTTACTCAAGTTCACCATCATCACCGGTATCAGTTTCAGGAATCAGTAGAGGCGAAACTCTGGCCCATAACTCTTCTCGACCTTTTTTCAGCAGGGCCGAGACCGGCAGAAGCTCTCCGGTAAACTCTTCTTCTTCGCGCATCTGTTTTTTCCAGACCCCCACTTTTTTGGCTCGAGCCTGGGGCTTGAGCTTATCTATCTTGGTTAAAACTGGGAAAAATGGCAAACCAGTGTCACCGAGCCAGGACATTAACTGCACCTCTTCCTTACCCGGCTCGCGGCGCAGATCCATCAACAAGAGCAGGGCCGTGATATCGGGATGATTTTCAAGGTACTCATGGACCATCGGTCCCCACTGACTCTTGGTTTTACGATTAACCGCAGCATAACCATAGCCGGGCAGATCAACCAAATAAAAAGCATTATTAACCAGAAAAAAATTGAGTAGTCGGGTGTGACCAGGCTTACCACTGGTCCGAGCCAACGACCTCCGCCCCAAAAGATAGTTAATCAAGGTTGACTTGCCCACATTCGAACGACCGGCAACCGCTAGGTGGGGCCTCCCATCTAATGGAGCTTGCGACAACTCAGCCGCACTTTTAATAAACTCAACTGTTTTAATCTTCATATTTTTAATACCACCTTAATCTTGCGGGTTAGCTGAACCGTTAGAAATGTGGTAACTATTCAGGTGCCATCTGCAAGCTACCGAGATTGGGGTCATTGCTGGCACAAGGTGCGTCTGCACCCCAGGCTTCGCTGTGAGCGTAGCGAGGAAGCACTCTTGGGGTGTGACCCTGTTTATGGGAGCGAAGCAATGTTCGCCGCCATTTATTGTGGCGTTACAGTGGAAACCTAAATAGTTACAAACGTGAAAGAAAATAACCCGATATTCCAAATTGCAATTACTCAACCCAACAGAACTGCATTTGTACTGAAAAAACCGTTGCCAAGCAACTTAATTTTGTGCTAGCTACTCAGCCCGATCACAAACGACCAAGATTAAATTTAACGTAACTGTATATCACTTTCAATATTAGCCACAGGCTCACACAGACAAAGGGCTTTTGTCCGGGGTTGTCTGTGTGGGTCTGTGGCCATATTATGATTTAGGACAAATTTATCATGCATTACGAAGGCAATATCATTCGCCCACCAAGTGAAGCGCGGAGCATTATTCTCCAGGTAACTGTGGGTTGTTCTCACAATCGTTGCACCTTCTGCCCGACTTATACCGGAGTACGCTTCAGAATTAAAGATGAAGCGACCCTATCGTCCGACATTCGCTACGCGGCCCAAGCGTTTCCGGCCGCCCGACGGCTCTTTATCACCGATGGTGATGCTTTAGTCATACCATTCAAGCGACTCCTCCCTCTCTTTGAAGAGATCAATGAGCAGCTTCCCCGCCTAACCCGCATCGGCATCTATGCCTCGGCAAAATCTCTGCGCCGCCGCAGTCTTGAAGAGTTGAAGATGCTGAAGAAACTGAAGCTGGGAATAATCTACTATGGACTGGAAAGTGGCGATGATGAAACTTTGAAAGCTATTGACAAAGGGACCACTGGAGCAGAATCGATTGAGCTCTGTAAAAAGGTCAAAGAGGCGGGCATCAGACTCTCGACCACGGTCATGATCGGTATCGCCGGGCCTGAACGTTCACTCCAACACGCCCGCCATACCGGTGAGGTTTTGACTGCAATTGACCCCAACTATGTCGGTGCGTTAGTAACTATGATAGCACCCGGCACTAGGCTTGATGAAGCCCAACGACAAGGTAAATTTGAACTCCCTGACAAACGCGGCCTTCTACTCGAACTCAAAGAGATGATCACCTGGACCAACTTAAGTAAGGGCATGTTCATGGCTAACCACGCTTCTAACTACCTGCCGATAAAGATCCACTCACCGGCCCAGCGTGAGGCCGCCCTTAAAATGATTGACGCAGCCTTAGACGGCGAGGTTCAACTCCGGGAAGAGTGGATGCGCGGACTTTAGTACCTTACAGGTTATTTTCTGTTTGAAAAAACAAGAAAATAACCTGATAAGATTGCTTATTTGCGGGCCAAAAGGGTCCTTTTTAGTTGCAGGGTTTGTTCCCGCATTAGATATTTACCGGTAAAGTACCAAACGCTGACCTGGTTGCAAAACAGCTTTGGCTTGAAGATTGTTCCAGCGTTCAAGATCGGCAACACTCACTTGATAGCGACGGGATATCCGCCAAAGATTATCACCCTTACGCAAGGTTACAACGCTACGCTTTTTCGACCCATTTTTTG
>DAOWHJ010000126.1 GCA_030641485.1 Pseudomonadota bacterium | reverse complement strand
AGAAGATTTAGAGGACGGGCCAGTGCATTTAGATAGACCAGGTTGGCCTTAGAACCAATCCAGCCAACAGTAAATAGTTCCTCAACTGGCTCTCTTGCACACTCAACTTCAGATTCAGGCCGGGGTACAAAAAAGTTACAATCAACTCCGGTCGGGACCACCTCAACCCGTTCTGCTCCGGCGCTTAAGGCCTGTTTTTTAAGGTAGTCATTACCAGCTAGAAGCAGATCAGCTGATTGTGCAATTGCCCTAAAACGTAGACTTTTACGCTCTGAAATAAAGTCGGCCGCATTGCTATCTGAAAACATTACAGCATCGTCAAAATCATAGAGCAAAAATCGGGCGCGCTGACGCAAAAGGTAGAATGAGTGACGGTGTAACAAACGTTTCTGGAGTACAACAATATCGTAAATTGGCAGGCGGTACAGCAGTTTAAGCCGAGCCCAGTTATTTTTCGGTAACGGCACGACCTCAACCTCAAGGCCAAGTCCGCGCCAGATATCAAGGTTCTGCAGAACCCTGTATCTGGTACTTGGAGTTTTCAAAGAGGCGGTCAGAAAAAGAATTTTCATCAACTCTACAAGTTAGACCATAGCTTCAACAATCAACTTACCAAAAGTGCTGCAACTCACCTCTTCTCCACCCTCCATCTGGCGGGCGAGATCGTAGGTTACCTGACGGCCCAGAATAGTCTTCTGCAGGGCTTTTTCGACCAGTTCACCAGCCTCATTCCAGCCCATGAAATCGAGCATCATCTTGCCGGAGAGGATTAACGAACCAGGATTAACCTTATCAAGACCAGCATATTTAGGTGCGGTTCCGTGGGTTGCTTCAAAGATCGCAATCCCATCACCGACATTAGCCCCCGGTGCAATCCCTAAGCCACCAACCTGTGCCGCGCAGGCATCAGAGAGGTAGTCTCCATTGAGGTTAGGGGTAGCCAGAACATCATATTCACTCGGCCGCAAGAGCAGCTGCTGAAACATGGCATCAGCAATCCGGTCATTTAAAATAATTTTTCCCGGAGGCCATTCGCCCTGATATTTAGTCACCAACTCATCTTCAGTAATTACCTGATCAGGAAACTCCGCTTTTGCCATATCATAGCCCCACTGACAAAAAGCCCCTTCAGTAAACTTCATGATGTTACCTTTGTGAACCATGGTCACCATCCGACGACCATTATTAATAGCGTACTCAATTGCAGCACGAATCAGGCGTTTGCTACCTTCAGGACTCATCGGTTTAATCCCCAAAGCTGAGCCCGGACGAACCTTGGCTTGCAGTTTCTCACGTAAGTAATCACCCAGAGCCTCAGCCTCATCAGAACCTGCCGGCCATTCCAATCCGGCATAGACATCTTCGGTATTTTCGCGAAAGATGACGACATCAAGATCGCCAGGACGCTTCATGGGATTTGGAACCCCTTCATAATAACGCACGGGACGAATACAGGCGTAAAGATCAAAATGGTGTCGCAGTGCAACATTTAAGCTGCGTATACCGCCACCAGTTGGGGTTGAAAGTGGCCCCTTAATTGCGATACGCTGCTTTTTTATCGCCTCCAAGGTTGTCTCGGGGAGATAGGCTCCAGTTTCAGCAAAAGCTGCCTCACCCGCTACTAACGACTGCCAACAAATTTTTCGTTTACCGGCATAAGCCTTCTCCACTGCGGCATCCAAAACCATCTTGGTTGCACTCCAGATATCAGGTCCAATACCATCACCGGCAATCGCCCCAACAATCGGGTTATCAGGAATATTATACTCACCATCAGTAAAGGTTATAAACTCACCTTGAAGATTTTTCGTAGTCATCTAGTGTTCCTCCATAATTAATATAAAAATTATTGTAACTATTCAGGTTCCCACTATAAAGCCACAACAAATGGTGGCGAACATTGCTTCGCTCCCATAAACGGGGTCACACCCCAAGAGTGCTTCCTCGCTACGCTCACAGCGAAGCCTGGGGTGCTGACGCACCTTGTACCAGCAATGACCCCAATCCCGGCAGTTTGAGATGGCACCTGGATAGTTACAAAAGCAGTTGATCAAGCTTTTTTAATTGACAAGTCTCGCAACTGACGCGGACTTACCGTATTTGGAGCCCCACTTAACAGGCAAGTCGCTTTCTGGGTTTTTGGGAAAGCGATAACTTCGCGAATCGATTGCCGCTTTAAGAGCAGCATCATTAAGCGATCAAGGCCAAAAGCGATTCCCCCATGTGGTGGCGCACCAAAACCTAAAGCATCAAGCAGGAAGCCGAATTTTTCCTGAGCCTCATCAGCTTCAATATTAAGCAAATTGAAAACTTTAGTCTGGATTTCGGCATCATGAATTCTTATGCTACCGCCACCAACCTCAACCCCATTCAAAACCAGATCGTAAGCTTTAGCCTTAACTGCTAGCGGCTCAGTTTCAAGTTTATCAAGATCTTCATCAAGCGGCGCGGTAAAGGGGTGGTGAATTGCAGTATGACGCTTCTCCTGAGCATCCCAGGCAAACATGGGAAAGTCAACCACCCAGCAGAAAGACAATTTATCTTCATCAATAAGCCCCATCTTCGTACCAAGGTGGAGACGTAAGCGCCCTAAAGACTCGTTGGTGATCTCTGCTTTATCAGCAACAAAGAGTAGGAGATCACCAGCCTCAGCAGCCATGGCCTGACCTAAAGCTTCAACCTCTGACTCTTCAAAAAACTTAACTATCGGTGACTGCCAACCATCCTCATTGACCTTAATCCAGGCTAATCCTTTGGCACCATAAATCTTGACAACCTCTAGCAGGTCGTCAATTTCTCTCCGAGACAAACTGGCTCCACCCTTTAGATTAAGCCCCTTAATAATGCCTTTTTTATCCAGAACTGAACGAAAAACCTTAAAACTGGTTTCAGCGAAAACCCGACAAAGATCAACCAGATGCATATCGAATCTGATGTCTGGAGCATCGAGACCATAATTGTCAAGAGCATCTTGATAGGTAATTCGGGTATAAGGAAGGACCGAATCGAAATCCTTCAACTCTTTAAATATTAAGGCAATCATCCCTTCAACCAAATTGATGATATCATCAGCTTCAACAAAGGCAAGTTCCATATCGATCTGGGTAAATTCGGGCTGCCGATCAGCCCTTAAGTCCTCATCACGAAAACATTTTACGATTTGAAAATAGCGATCAAAGCCAGCTACCATCAGAAGCTGCTTAAATAACTGTGGCGACTGCGGCAGAGCGAAGAATGAACCCGGGTTGGTCCGACTCGGAACCAGATAATCGCGCGCCCCTTCCGGAGTGCTTTTGGTTAAGACCGGGGTTTCAATTTCAAGGAAATTCTGCTTATCAAGGTAGTCACGGATCAATTTAGTCACTTTGTGACGAACTATCATTGCCTCCTGTAAAGGCTGACGCCGGAGATCAAGGTAGCGATACTGAAGTCGCACATTCTCACCAACCTCACGGGTATCATCAATTGAAAAAGGTGGGGTTTCAGATTTATTCAAAATTTTAACCTGCGCAACCAGAACCTCAATCTCACCAGTTGCCATATTGGCATTCACAGTTCCGTCGGGACGAGTAACAACTTCTCCCTCAACCTGAACCACAAATTCACTCCGCAACATATGAGCCAGTTCATGGGCATCAGCAGCATTCTCGGGATTAAAAACCACCTGGGTCAAACCATAACGATCACGCAGGTCGATAAAAATCACCCCGCCATGATCACGCCAGTTCTGCACCCAGCCTGACAACTTCACCTGAGACCCAACATTATCAGCCCGTAAGGCCCCACAAACATGACTGCGAAAAGACGCTGTTAACGAACTACTAAATTGTGTACTCATTTTTTAATATTTCCAATCGGTTTAAAATTCATGGAACAATTTAAGTGCAATGTGTGGCAATGTTTGCCACTAACCAGGGGTCACAGTCAAGAAAAATGTCAGCTTTCCGGGGTAGCAGTAACTTACATAGGAGGTACCATTTTCCCCTTGACTTTACTAACGCAATCAGATAGAAGCCACCCCACAATTTTCATAACGGGATGTGGCTCAGCTTGGTAGAGCACTGCGTTCGGGACGCAGGGGTCGGAGGTTCAAATCCTCTCATCCCGACCATGAGAAAAAAAGCAGGGGACGGTTAATCGCTGTCCCCTTTTTTTGTGCTTTATAATTTCCAAGCTAACGATTAATAACGATAATGCTCAGGCTTGTACGGCCCAGTCACCGAAATGCCAAGGTAATCTGCCTGTTCTTTACTTAAAACGGTCAGTTTGGCCCCCAGTTTTTCGATATGGTGCATAGCAACCTCTTCATCGAGAGACTTTGGTAAACGGTAAACCCCAACCTCATGCTGATTCTGCCAGAGATCGATCTGAGCCAGCATCTGGTTGGCAAAAGAGGCTGACATCACAAATGACGGGTGTCCAGTAGCACAACCTAAATTAACCAGTCGACCTTCAGCCAGGACAAAAATCTGGTGCCCTTCGGTGAAAGTGTAGCGATCGACCTGAGGTTTAATCTCCTCTTTCTTTACTCCAGGCCACTGATTCAACTTGGCAATCTGGATTTCACTGTCAAAATGGCCGATATTACAGACAATTGCCTGATTTTTCATGCCTGCCATATGTTCAGCCGTTATTACATCGCGGTTGCCGGTGGTCGTAACATAGATATCACCTTCAGATAAAGCCAACTCCATGGTTGTCACTTCAAACCCCTCCATCAGGGCCTGCAGGGCGCAAATAGGGTCAATTTCAGTCACCAGAACCCGAGCCCCAAAACCACGCATCGACTGGGCACAACCTTTACCGACATCACCGTAACCGCAGATCACAACACTCTTACCTGCAACCATAACATCAGTTGCCCGCTTAATCCCATCAGCTAAAGA
The DNA here is from genome assembly GCA_030641485.1 of Pseudomonadota bacterium. GTDB lineage: Bacteria > Desulfobacterota > Anaeroferrophillalia > Anaeroferrophillales > Tharpellaceae > Tharpella. Next base: position 9,922 of record DAOWHJ010000126.1, on the reverse strand, counting down.
TTCACGACAGCCGTAGAGGTTATCAAATTTTGATTTAGTGACTGAATCATTGACATTGAAGGCCGGAAATTTCAATTCCCCCTTCTCCATCATCTGGTATAAACGATGAACTCCGGTAGTAGTCTCTTCCGAAGTCCCCCGACAATTTTCAACCCAAGCCTTAAAATCACCAACTTTACGAGCACTGATCTCTTTCAGAAGAGCAACCAACTCAATCTCATCCTCAGAATCATAGGATTGCTCTAAAATTGAGAGATCTTCTTCAGCTCGAGCACCAAAATGAAGCATTAAGGTTGCATCACCGCCATCATCAACAATCAGATCCGGCCCCTTACCTTCCGGGAAAGAGAGCGCTTGATAGGTACAAGCCCAATATTCGGCCAAGGACTCACCTTTCCAAGCAAAAACCGGGATTCCGGTTGCAGCGATTGCGGCGGCGGCGTGATCTTGAGTCGAAAAAATATTACAGGAGGCCCAACGCACATCAGCACCTAAAGCGGTCAGGGTCTCAATCAGAACTGCAGTCTGAATCGTCATATGCAGAGAACCCATAATCCGTGCCCCTTTCAAGGGCTGAGAGACTTGATATTTCTCCCGAATTGCCATTAATCCGGGCATCTCATGTTCAGCAATTTCAATCTCTTTACGACCCCACTCTGTCAGACTGGAGTCGGCAATCATACAAGGTAAGTCAGCAAATGGATCAATTGTGGTACTCATTTATACATTCTCCTAAATCAAGTTTAAAAACACAAGTTACCTCAGCGGCGACACTCAAATATAACGTCTGAAAGTGCCATTGGAAATCAGTTAAAATCATGGCCTGCAAACGCAACAGAGGGCACTCTATTAATAGAGCACCCTCACAAAAAAATAACAAGTTTTTAAAAACAGGCTCCCTTCAAACATAACCCTTATCAAGAGCATATTTGATAAGATCGGCAACCGAGCGAAATTTCATCTTCCGCATGATGTTTGCCCGGTGATGTTCAACCGTTCGCAGGCTGATATAAAGAAGATCACCAATCTCACGACTGGTATTACCTTCGGCTACCATTTTAAGAACCTCGCGCTCGCGATTAGTCAAGTGTTCAAAAGGAAGTTTTTTATTCTTACGATAAAACTTCATCAGGTCTTCGGAGAAGTCTGCGGCTAGGGTAGAAGAGATGTAGGTCTCACCCAGCATCACCTGGTCAATGGCCGAAAGCAGCTCATCATCACTATTCTCTTTGAGCAGGTAACCATCAGCACCGGCTGCGATTGCAGCATAAAGGTACTCTTTATTATTATGCATTGTCAGCATCAGAACCTTGACTCCAGGCTGCGAACGACGCACCTCAGTAACCGCCTCAATCCCACGGACATTTGGCATTGAGATATCAAGCAGAACCAAGTCGGCCCGGTTATTATTAAGAAAGTCAATCAACTCAAGGCCATCATTAACTTCACCAACAACCTCAAGATTATCTTCCCCTTCAATAATCCTCTTAAGCCCATGGCGCAACATCGCATGGTCGTCAGCCAGAACTATTTTACATTTATCTTCTTCTCTGAACATCGGTTAACTCCCCAATTTAACAACAATTATTTCACTGCGCCAGCAACAGACAAAAGCCAATGAATTTCCATACTAATCTTAAAAAGAATATATATTACCAGAATACGAGACTAATTACAAGCATTTCCAAGTTTTTTCCCAACCTGTTGCCCATCACTTTCTCGGAAGCGTAAAGTCAACCACACACCCCTCACCCGGACTCGCTGAAACAGAAAAGTCACCATCCATTAAACGTACTCTCTGAGCCATGCTGGTCAACCCGAGTCCGGCTTCAGGCTGGCCCCCACGTACAAGACGTGTACCGCCGAAACCGACCCCATCATCCCGAACCTGAAAATGTACGGAATCAGCAGTCACATCTGCCTCTAAAACCAGAAGCGAAGCTTGTGCATGTTTGGCAACATTATTTACAGCTTCCTGAACAATTCTGTAGATATTTCGGGCGGATTCAGTTGAAAAACAGCCATCTAGATCAGGCACAGCCACCGAAACCTTAAGATCATTTAACGCGGCAAAGTTATTAACCAGATGCGCCAAAGCACCGCTTAGACCTAAATCTTCAAGAATTACTGGACTTAAATCGTGCGAAAGACGCCTTACATCTTCGATGATCTGAGCAATAAACTGACGGGCCTTGCGACAATCTTCCTGATTTTCTCCTTCATTCATCCCCTTCTCAACCTGAAATACCTGCATCTTCAAAGCTGCCAGAGATTGACACAAACCGTCATGGAGCTCATCAGCAAGATACTGACGTTCATCATCTTGCACTCGAAAAAGGTTCTGCGAGAGCTCTCTTAAGCGCTCCTGGCTGATTTCAAAATTTAACTCTTTAATATGGCCCGCTTCCAGATCGCTAATCTCACCTAAAAGATAGTTACGGCCACTTAAATAAAGTTTGTACCACTGAATAGCAACCTGACACTCACGACTATTTATATTTTTCAGTACAACACTTTCCAAATCGACAGAAAGTTTCACGCAAGGAGCCACTTGGGTCTTCAGCATAGAGCTACGAAGGTGCTCCATCAGCGCCTGATCACAGCAATATCTTTCAAAAGCAGACTGTTCCGATGAAGCGTTTTGACCAAAGTAGCTCTCACCGGAACGGTTAACAAATTTTATAGATAAAAACTCATCCAACAGCACAAAAGGCACAGGCAGAGCCAGCAATAGTTGGCTCTCGAATGCAGCCTGTGATTCACCAACATAATCGATCCAGGTCGTACTTTTCATTGAAATGAAAAAATGACTCAGAGCCATCCCGAGCAAAAGCAGAAGAACCAGAACCAAAGCCGACCAAACCGGCAGCCAAAGACTCGCTTTAAGCTCTATTGCACGGAGCATAAGCGCATCGTTCAAGGTCTGAGCCTGACTGCAAAACAGCGCCAACTCCGGGGTGGCATCGCTTGCTGGCAGTGGCAAAAGTCGGCGCCAGCGCAGCCTCATAGATTCAATTAGGACAACCATCTCTAAAACTTCAATCCGGGGTAGATCTCTACCAGCAAACATCCCGCCGTATAACAGCAGATCTAGCTCTAAAAAATCTTGTCTCTTACAGGTATCACAATATTCGGAAGAAACCGCAAACATCTTGGCTTTTTTGCTCTTCACATCCATCGGCCCAAGGATGGCACAATGCAAAATCCTATGGCCCAAGATTACCTGAGCATCAGCATTCTCACTCCAGTTAAGCGAGATACAGATGTAAAGCAGATTCAACAACAGCAAGATAACAACCAAAATGGTCGCAGCTGAAAAAAAAGATGACTTCAGTGAACGATGTCTCATAACTTAATCCCAAACTACTTTAGAAATTCTGCTGCTCGCCTAACAACCTCACCGCCAGAAATAACATAGAGATCAGAATCTGGCAGAACCGACCGTAAACGAGCCCCATAGGACTTTTCGACCAGGCGACGGTCACAGACGACGATGACTCCACGATCTTCACGACTACGTATCAGACGCCCAATACCCTGCTTTAATTTTAAGGCGGTCTGAGGCAGAGAGTAATCATAGAATGGATTACCGCCATTGGCGGCAATATACTCCAGGCGTGCCATCAACACCGGATCACTTGGAACTTTAAATGGAAGTTTAACAATCACCAGGCACTCCAAGGCTCGCCCCTTAACATCAACCCCTTCCCAAAAACTATCAGTTGCAAACAGGGCCGTTTCATGGTTATTTTTAAGCTCGGCAAGCAGCCACTGCCGCTGCCCCTCACCCTGCAACAGGAGTCGCACCCCCCGCCGACGCAGTGAATCACGACAGATTGATGCAACCGACTTCATCGCCCGATACGATGTAAAAAGAATCAACGAACGGCCCCCGACCCGGCTGATCAAAGTATCAAGGAAAAGGGCTAGTGCTGGGATAAAGGCCGACTCATTCGGCAGCGGGAGATCACGAGGCACCATCAGCAGAGCATTTTTGCGATAATTAAAAGGACTCGCTACAATCAATGATGAAAGTAGTTGCGAGCGGCTTCTCTCCAAAAGCCCAACCCGATTGATAAAAAAATCAAATGAGTTATCAACCGCAATTGTTGCCGAAACCATGACCAAACTCTTAAGCCGTTCATAAAGCATATCCTCAAGCAGAGGACCAACTTCAAGTGGAGCCAAGACGATTTTGAAATTGCGGCGCTGACCGCCAGAGACCTCAATCCAGGCAATAAGCTCAGACCGAGCACTCATCTTCAAGAAGAAACGAGCGACAAAATCAACCTGATCCTGCAACCGGACTCCGGCGGCCCGAAACTCACCATGCCAGATTTCGAAGAAGTCATCAGGAAGAAGTTTCTCTTTAAGACCTTTCTCAACCGTACGAGCCAAAGAGTAAAGGGCCTTAAGTACAGTCTGCGCCTCATCAATAAAAGCTTCAACTTTCTCAGCAAGGTTCAGGTTCCACGCCTTTGCGGCCCGTTCCTTTGCCGTAACTCTGAGCTTAAAAGAGCCATCGATAATTTCATTTTCAGGGACCAGATCGGCAACCAAAATATCGCGCCAGGCCGAAAAATGATCTTCTAAATCCTGGGCCAGCATCAACACCGCAGGCTCGGTCTCGCCCTCAACTTGGGCTGCGAGTGTAGCAAAAAAATCTGCCTGGGCGGCACTTTTTCCCCCAGTAGAAGCAGCTCTTTGCCCCAAATGCCGGCGCAATCGCCGTAAAAGTCCAAGATCCCGTTGACGATGAACCAGACGATTGAGCAGCATTCGCAGCGCTATTTGCGATACCCCTTCGCCCAGGTAGCCGGTCGCCACCTCCTCAAGGTGATGGGCTTCATCCATCACTAGGGCTTCATAACGAGGCAGCACCCCGGAGTCCGGAGGGAATTGGAGATCAGCCAGCAAAAGATGATGATTAACTACTAAAAGTTGTGATTTGGCCGCTTCGCGCCGGGCGCGATAGAAAAAACAGCGACCAAACTCAAGACAGCGGGAAAACTGACAAGCATCAGCATCGCTGGCAATCATCTCCCAAACCGTAGCACTTGGCAATGATGGAAAATCGGCCCGACTCCCGTCGTTTGTAGAGTGAGCCCAACTTAAGAGGTCTTTTAATTCAGCATCATCGGCACCGGTGCCACTCTCAAGCTCAGAACCAAGTTCCTTGACCCGGCGACGACAAAGGTAGTTGCTCCGCCCCTTTATCAGACTTGCTTTAATCGGCAAGCCCAAATGTTCGGTCAAAAGCGGAAGATCTTTATTTACGAGCTGCTCCTGAAGATTGATTGTGTTAGTCGAAATTACCACCCGCTGATTATGCCGAATCGACCAGAGGGCCGCTGGAATCAGATAGGCCAAACTTTTCCCAACCCCGGTTCCAGCCTCAGCAAGAAGGAAATTTGACTGATTAAAAGCGGTCACAACTGAACGAGCCAACTCTGCCTGTTCAGCCCGAAACTCAAAACTCGGCAAAGCCTTGGCCAAAGCCCCATCGGGATAGAAGTATTGCTCGACCAGATCAAGCTGCAGCGGCTCAACCTCTTCCAGAACCACTGGCTCAACCACAGCATAAAGAGTGGTTACAGGGTTATCAACAATAAAAAAAGCGATGTCCTCAGCCCCAAAGAGCGAGGCTACCCGGAGATCAGCATCTGAAGGGGTCAAATTTCCCGAAGGATGATTGTGAATCACCACCTCACCCGCTTTGACCTGACGCGAAAGTGCGGGCGTCATCGCCTGATTACCCCGCGCTAAAGTGTCAACCTCAACTACCTTTCCCGCAGCCAAACGACCCCGGAAAAAAACCTCATTACCAGCAGCTTCAGTGATCTCCCGCCGCATGCATAGTAGTACATCAGCATGGAGATACAACTCTGCATTACGACCAGGACTCTCGGCAACCCGTGCAGGTTCGTTTTGCAATGACGAAGGCATTCCAGAATCAGGCAATCTCAAATCCTCCAAAATCACCGGTGCACGATGACCAGTTATGCTCAAGAGCATCAACCCAGGCCCCGGAAGGCCCTTTTTCACACCAGGCCAAAAGTCGCAGTAAAAGCTCTTCGGCACCCTCAGCAATAATTTCGACCCGTCCGTCAGCACGATTCCAGACCTGACCGACCAAACCTAAACGTTGCGCCTGCAAACGGGTTGAAGCTCGAAACCAGACCCCCTGCACCCGCCCACTAACTATGATATGGAGTTGTTTTTCCATAGACTAACCCTAACCCGGTCTAGCCGGAATCAAAAAAAGATTTTCCCACAAAGATGCAAAGATGGTCAAAAGCAAACCCAACCTAAACTTTTTCTTGGCGTCTTGGCGTCTTTACGGGAGATATTTATTCCTATTCTAACACCCTGAAGTTCTCATCCAAATCATAAATCAACGGTTCAGCCGTGCCGACTTCAACCTTGGCAACATCTGTGGATGAAAGTTTCTCAATCATCATCACCAATGACCGAATCACATTACCATGCGCAACCAACAAAACATTTTTACCCAAACGGAGATCCTCACCCACTACCCGCTTAACAAAAGGCTGAACCCGCAAACCTAACTTGTGCAGGCTTTCACCCCCTGGAGGGGCAATACCATAACTGCGATGCATCAGGTTATAGGCATCAGCACCATACTCCTCTTTAACCAGATCCTTATTCAAGCCCTGTAAAATACCGTAGCTTTTCTCAATCAACAAAGGTTCAGGGATCAACGGTACAAACTGCCCCAACTGCTCCAGAAAAAGTGCCGCAGTATCCCGAGCTCGGGTAAGCGGAGATGAATACGCGATATCAAATTTAAGCCCCGGACATTGCAAGGCCGCACTCACCGCCTCACCGCGCCCTTTTTCCGTCAGCGGCACATCCACCGTACCGGTCAAACGATTCTCCTGGTTCCATAAAGATTGACCATGCCGCATTAAAACTAAAATTGCCATCTATTTTCCTTTTACCTGTTTCGATTTAGGATGCTTATAACTAATCGTTTCACTATATCTGACTCCTCCGCTCGGCTGGTGGCAATAAAAAGCGTTAAAGAGGCCAACGCCTCATTACTGACAACTGGTTTTCCATTAGTAATGAGGCCATTATTTTTCTCCAGAAAAAGGAGAAAACAGGCCGCGGCAATCCGTTTATTACCGTCGACAAAAGAGTGATTTTTGGTAATCAGATAGAGCAGATTCGCAGCTTTGTCCTCTAAAGACGGATAGAGTTCACAGCCGCCGAAACTCTGCTTTATCTGGTTTATAGAGCTATCAAAACCATCATCTTTAGGTTGTGCAAAGACCCCGGAGGCAAAATCGGAATACATCTCACTAATCATTGCCATATATTCATCAATGCCCGGATAGACAATCTCTTTCGTACTCAAACCCTTCCGATCCAAAGTTTCGTGATCATAATCATCAAGAAGTTCGAGCCCTTTGGCAAAGAGAGAGAGTATAGCATCATCTTTTTTATCTAATTCAACCTCTATAGCTCTATTTAAAATCCGAATGCCAGTTTTAAGGTACTCCACCTCCTGCTGTTTCTCCTGCAACCGTTTTTCATTAACGGCGTAGCCCTTAACCAGGTAGTCCTTAAGGCGCTGAGTTGCCCAGGTCCGAAATTGCGTACCCTGTTTTGAGTTAACTCGATAGCCAACAGAGATAATCACATCAAGATTGTAAAATTTTATATTCCTTTTTACGTCTCGTCTTCCTTCCTGCTGAACTACCGCAAAATACTCGGTAGTTCGATTTTCAACTAATTCATTCTCAGAGAAAATATTTTTAAGATGCGAACCTATAGTATCACTATCTTTCTCAAACAACTCAGCCATCTGTTTTTGATTGAGCCAGACCGTGTCATCTTCAAATTTCACAGACACTTGAGTTTGATTATCTGCGGTTTGATATATCTCTATTTGATTATTCATATTTCAACCCAATAGTGTTGTCAAAAATTGCGTGTACCATTCAACAAATAGATTTTATTTTTATTTATTCAAATTCTCTTGCAATTGTTTAACCCCTGAAATAGCGTTTTTCAACTCAGATTCATATAGCGGGATCAATGAAGAGTGGGAAGCAGGGTTCATGATTCTTTGCAGGATATCTTGGGTTTCTTCAATGAGTTTGGCTTTGTTGTCTTTTAGTTCATATTGTTTTATGAGGTAGGCGAAAAGCTCATTTTTCAATCCGGTTAATTTGCCTTTGTCATTGAGTGTCAAAGAGTCGTCTTCGTTGAAATTTGTTTGTAGTTTTTTGATCAGATCAAGTGGTATCTTCTTGTTTACAAATAGCTTTTCGAAGTCTTTGCGGTTGGTTTCGCTGATCTGTTTAAGGGCATGATTTAGTTTGTTATTCAGGGATTCAAATTTGCCGTTTTCTACTGCAGAATTAAGGCCTTTCAGGTACTTGCCTAAAAGGGCCTCGGTCTCTTTCCTTAATTCATTGCCGCAGGCATCATATTCACCATCGGCCAGAAATGCTTGGGCTTTTTCAAGGGATGTTCGATCTATTTTTATAGTTGGTGGGCTATTTTCATCTTCTTTGGCGTGAAAGTTATAATATTCCCACTGTTGGGGGGAGGTATGTCTCTTTATCAGTTCGTAGAAACCTTTATCGTGAGTCAGGATGATTTTCTGGAATTGATCAAAAAAGTGTAAGTCCGGATCATTGTCTCGATTGAGGATCATCTTGACAATCGGCATCCGGTTGGACATATCCAGGCTGATGAGCATATCGTCAAGAACGAGAATCTTGAAATCAGTGGTCTGAACCCGGGTGCGTAATGCACCAATGCGAATACCAATAGCAATTCTGGTTAATTGGGCTTCATTGAGGAAAGATTGGATTTTGTGGATTGGTTTCCAGTCGGCACTGACCTCCTGGAAAACTTCGACAAACAGTTTGATGTGGAGGCAGTTATGACGTTCCGCCTCCTTTTCCGGTTGCCAGAGCCTGTTTCTTACTTTTTCAAAGTTGAATCTTTTGGCAAATTGAAGTGACAGACGAATAACGTCTTTATCGTCAAAGAAATGTTTTTTGATGAAATCGTTAGCGTTGGTCTGAATTTGTGACAGTAATGTTTCAATTTCTAAATTGAGCGCCGCAATCCGCTGTTCAACAGCTTCAGCTTTCCGCCCCCTGACCGGCCTGCCGGTTGCTGTCCTTTCAACATCTGCAGTTCTGGTTTTGATTGTATCGAGCAAGACATGGTTAGCATCATCCATCAGGAAAGGGAAGATGTCCCGTTCGAAAACCGGCCACAAATTGACCTCTTGTTTGTGGGTGGCAGCGTAGAAATTATGAAGCAGTTTGTAGTTGATAAAATCACTGGCCTGGTTTAATTCCTGGATTATGGTATCGCTATCTTTATTGCTGGTTATGGTGTCGTGAGAAATTGTATAGACTTTCTCTTCACCATGTTCATTTGCTGTGGTCAACTCAATGAAGGAATTCTCATCCTCCGTGGTAAAAACATTACGCAGGCTCTGGTGGGTTGACTTATCTGATTCTTTAAATATTTTGAAATATTTTTGAATATCTTCATCTTGTTTGATGCTGCTTTGGGTCAGTGTGTACAAAGCCCAAAATAGTGATGATTTTCCGGAACCATTATTGCCATAGGCGAGAACATTTTTGCCATTAAGGTCAAAAGTTTGCTCTTGTTGAAAAGCTTTGAAATTGCTGATTTTAATCTGATGAATTTTTCTCATCTGGATTCCAAAATGGGTTTTAGAATTTCAGGGCTGCGAACGGCGAAAAGCTTGATACGGTTACGAACTTCACTATCCGGGTGCGACCATTTGGCGTGGAGCTGGCTGATAACAGTTTCTTTTTCGCTGTCAGGTAATTGCTCAAACTCTCGTGCTTGTATGACTTCCGCAATGTCTTTTTCCACGAATTGCAATATGTCGACCTGTTTT
>DAOWHJ010000178.1 GCA_030641485.1 Pseudomonadota bacterium | reverse complement strand
GCTGCAGCGGCAGCGGTCAAACGGTTGGGCAACAGCAGAGGCGCTATCACAATAAACTATAAGTCAGTTGCGATAATCGGCCTTGCTTCAACCATATCCGCTAAATCAACCAGGCTTGAAAAAACTCTCAAAGATCTAAATGCCAAGCGGGTCGGGACCGAGATTCAGGTCTCTCTTTCAGGAGATGTTCTGTTCGATTTTGACAAGTGGAACCTAAAGGTTGAGGCCGAGAATACTCTTGGCAAAGTCGCCCAAATTGCCAGGGAGCTCAAAAAAACTAGTATATTTATTGCGGGTTACAGCGACTCAAAGGGCTCAGATTCTTATAACCTTACGCTTTCCCAGAAACGAGCTGATTCTGTTAAAGACTGGTTGCTTGATCAGGGCGGGCTGCACCGGGTAAGGTTCTCAACCCAGGGGTATGGCGAGCTCAACCCAGTGGCTCCGAACTCAAGAGCGGATGGTTCTGACAATCCTGAAGGCCGGGCCCAAAACCGACGGGTAGAGATCATCTTGAAGAAATAGGATCGAACCCTGATTTCACCAGGTTTCTCGGTCCTAGCTCTGGCGGCGCTCCTGAGCCCTCTGAGCGGAGCGCAGAACTGCATTTTGCTGGCGCCGTTCCTCCTCGGCACCGTCTAGGATCAGGGGCGCTATCTCAATGCTCTTCCCCTCTTTGTTAAGCGCCACGAAAGTCAGGTAGGCTGAGGCTGTATGGTGGATTTTGCCACTGACCACCTCTTCACTTTCTACCCGAACTCCAATTTCCATCGATGTCCTTCCCACCTTATTCAGGGAGGCGCTTAAGATGAGCAGGTCACCGATATAGACCGGATAGTGAAAATCTAAGCGGTCGATTGAGGCGGTGACGACATTGCTGCGTGCATGCCGAGTGGCCACGACTCCGGCGGCGTTGTCGATTAACTTCATGATAACCCCGCCGTGAATGTTACCGGCCGGATTGGCGTCGTGCGGGAGCATGATTTGCGACAGGGTTACTGTACTCTCACTGACTTTTTTTCCTTCCATCGAATTTTCTCCTAGTTTTCTATGTGATTAATCAGAGTTTCGAGATAGAGTGCTCGTCAGAGCCATTTTCCAGATCCGGCTATGAGCCATAATGATGTCTCCCAGTTTCAGCAGTGTTTCTCTAGCCCTTGGTCATTTTTTATTAAGGGTCGGGGTGAAGCGTGAAATCCTTAAGTTCTTGTCGTAATCTATTTAACTGTTCCGCGTAGTTCACAGTTTTGCACTCCTGCGCCAGAGTAACAATTTTCTGGGCCTCTTCGGCCAAAGTAAAAAAGCCGCATTGCAAGAGACTGCCCTTCAATGTATGCACCGTTTCCGCCAATGTTTTTAAGTCATTAACTTTCTCTGCAGATTCGGCTTTGTCAATATTTTTAATAATACTATCGCGTAACTTGAGGATTATCTCTGCACTGCGTTGTTGGCTGAAATTAGTACTATCTTTAATGAAAGAGAGCGCATGTTCGGTCATAGAAGTGCAGCAATGATTATCCTTTTCTTGAGGGCCGCCGGGGCTATTGTTTTTTGGGGGGGAAGTCATGTCGTGGTGGGGGGGATTACTTTCACCAATAATTTTTCTAAATATTTTATCAAGTTGTTTGGAACTGAAAGGCTTACTGATGTAATCATCCATTCCGGCATCAAGAAAGAGTTTTCGGTCTCCGGTCATGGCATGGGCTGTCAAGGCTATAATTGGTAGATGCTGGCCCGCCAGACGAGTTGCCAGTTGCGCCTGCAATCCGAGAGGTAATTCAATCGACACCGGAGTCTTAGTCTCCAAGGCCCGAATCACCCGGGTTGTACTCAATCCATCAAGCACCGGCATTTGGGCATCCATAAGGACAACGTCAACATCAGTTAGGGCCAGTACCTTGAGACTTTGCAGGCCATTTTCAGCAACTATCACCTTATGCCCTGAATGTTCCAGGATTCCGGCGGCAACTTCTTGGTTAACTGAGTTATCCTCAACCACCAGTACCACAAGACTGGAAACGTTTCCTCTGTCCATTGCTACCGTTTCCTGTAAACGGTTTTCTGGGCAGGTTTCAAGATCGACTGTAAAATTAAAAGTTGAACCTTTGTCGACCACGCTTTCCAGCCAAATCCTGCCGCCCATTAGCTCTATAAGCTGTTTACTGATTGCGAGGCCTAAGCCGGTACCTTCATATCCCCTTGTAAAAGAACCATCGACCTGCTCAAAACTATTAAAAATTGTCTCCTGTTTATTTTTCGGAATGCCAATTCCGGTGTCACTGACCGAAAAGCGAAGAACTTTTTTCAGATCATCTGCTTCAGTTTCAGGAGAGAGGACGCGAATAAATACTTGGCCTTGTCCGGTGAATTTAATCGCATTAGCAACCAGATTCGTAAGTACCTGACGCAGGTGTTGTTCATCTCCGAGGCAGGCTTTAGGGACGGTTGCATCGATACAATAGTCAAGTTCAAGTTCCTTACTTCGGGCTGCATAAGCAAAGCTTGAGACTAATCGGTTTAAAAGATTTTGCGGAGAAAAAGGGTTGTTAGTCAATCGAAAAAGTCCGGCTTCAAGTTTTGATAAATCAAGAATATCGTTAATCACTCCCAGGAGACTGTCGGCTGAGTCTTTGACTGTTTCAAGGTAATGTTTTTGTTGGTTGTTCAGATTAGTATCGAGAGCTAAAGAAGTCATGCCAATGATGGCATTCATTGGGGTTCTAATCTCGTGACTCATATTGGCAAGAAACTCACTCTTGAGCTGGGTTGCCGCTTCTGCGTTCTCTTTCGCTTCCTTCATGTCAAGCAGGAGTTGCTCATTTAAGAAACGTAAACGGAGATTGGTTAGCAGGGTTCGGTGCTCTCTAGCGGCCAAAACCTGCATAAACAAGAGATAGATAATTGAACAGGCGGCAAAGATTGGTTGGGGTTCTGGCGTAGCGAAAAGGTAGCGAAAAGCTACAGAGATCGGGAGGAATGATATATACAGCGCCTGGGCCAGGCGGTGAGCAAGGAGAATTGAGAGCCCTGAATGAACCACACCGAGCATTAAAAAAATGATTACTACTTGGGGAAAAAGGGGAGAAAAATCTTCAATGAGCCAAGGTGCCATACCCCAACCCATACCGACTACTATCGTAACTAAAACGTAGCGGCTCATTTGTGAGTGAAGGTTTTTTTCTTCAGCCTTTAACTTTCGGTAGTGATAGATTAAAAAATAACGGCAACCAACCAGAAACCACATTGCCGGAAGCCAAAGATAGAGTAGGGGTAAGGGGGCAAGGGGCCGGATAACAGAGGCAAAGATGAGGGAGCCCATAAAAACCGCAAAGTTGGAAATCTTTCCTTGTTCGAAAAGGATTTTCAAACGCTCTTTGCTAACTCGCTCATTAATGAAAAGCTCTCGATCTATATCAACCTCAGTATTTTTTGGTTTTCTACTCATGAGATAATAATTAACTAAAAAGATTGCGAGACGTTTTCTGGAACAAATTTAAACCACTGTTTCAATCGTGTAGGATTAGACTAATTTGCAAAGTTTGTCTAGGGGTTTTTCACAGATTTACTTCATTCTTATCTAGGACGAGGCGGGTAATATTTTTACTTAGCCATTCCGTGACTTTTTACGAAGGCATTAGGGTTGTCAGCAACATGCACTTCGTAGTATTCCCCGGTTCTCCATTGACCGATAATTTCTGCTGCCGAAGTGAGAGATGTGAGAAGAGTCAGGGTAATGGTAATACCGATAAGTTGTTTGGTGACATATTGCAGTCGCTTTAGTATGAAATAGATTCCTGTAATTGATGGTTAGTAAATGTTCTACTTTAGCTAAACCTCTTGTAAGTTAAGGCTGGTATTTTAATAAAAATTTCATTCTTTCTCCACCAGGTTGCGGTAGTAACTCTCAATGTTTTAGGCGCCGTCGAGGCCGCTACGTTCGTTCTGTTGATACCACTGGGCTGGGTCTAGGAAAAATGCTTCGGTCTCGATCAGGGATTGCAGGTGCTCATTTTCAATTGTTGCCAAAAGGGTAAAAAAGTCTTTTTCCCGCTTATCTTTTGAGCTGTCGCTGAGTTTCTGATAGAACTTAACCCCCTCAGCCTCAAAATCTATAGCGGTGCGGACCGCTTCAAGATCTCCGGCGTCTCCAGGTTCATGACTTTTACTTTCGTCGATAACTTTTTGCAGCGTGGTTTTTAGATTAGACCCAGCAACTTCAAGTGGAACACTTTGCGGCCAGAGCTCCTTTTTTCCCCATTTTGTGTGTAATTGTTTGAGGCGTTTGTGATGTTCAAGTTCTTCCTTGGCAATTTGTAGAAACATCGCTTTGCCCACCGGGTTTGTACTTCTTTCGGCCTGATTCAGATAAAATTCATGCTCTTTCATTTCGTTGTTGAGGGCGATCTCCAGGGCGTTGATTCTTTCGTCGTTCATCTTATCCTCCATATAGTGATGGTTGCGGCAAAACATTTCAAACATTAGCTGGATGGTTTTGTTTTCGTTTGAATTGAGTGGTATAGGTGTTTTTTTGGGTCGGTTTAGGGGACATAGTTTTTTTGGATAATTTTATTTTTTAGGGGTGGGAACCATGATCAACCAACCACTTGGTCGCGACCGTTGAATTTGGCCCGATAGAGATTTCGGTCGGCCTGTTGGAGAATCTTCTCCTTTGAGGTGTTGCGGTTGGCAAAACTAGTAGTGATGCCAATACTGACGGTGACAACATTAGTTACATCTGAGTTTTGGTGGCAGATGCTGAGCTTGGCTACGGCTTTACGGGCCCGTTCAGCGACCGCGGCAGCAGAGACGGCATCGGTTTCGGGAAGGATCATGACAAACTCTTCGCCGCCATAGCGGGCGACAGAGTCGGCCGGGCGCATAAGGCTCAGCTCAAGGGTATTGGCGATTTTTTGTAAAACAGTATCGCCCATGGCGTGGCCATAGTGGTCGTTGTATTGTTTGAAGAAATCGACATCGATCATGGCAACTGAGAGAGCGGTGCCATTGCGTAGAGCCCGGGCATACTCTTTTTTGAAAAGTTCGTCGAATTGGCGGCGATTAGGGATCTCGGTGAGACCGTCAAGCAGGGCGAGTTGTTCTAAAAGTCGAAATTGGTGCAGGAAACGGAGATGGTTCTGGACCCGCATGCGGACAATTGGGGGAGAGAATGGTTTGGTGATATAGTCAACGGCCCCAAGCTTCAAGCCTCTCTCCTCTTCTTCGGGGGAGTCTAGAGCTGTAACAAATATGACTGGAATCTGACTGCTTGACTCATTCTCTTTGAGTCTTTTAAGAACTTCATAACCGCTTACTACAGGCATGACAACATCCAGAAGGATCAGATCAGGAGTATTGCCTTCAGCAATCCGTTTGAGGGCCTGTTCTCCGCTGGTTGCCAGAATGAGGGTATAGCTGTCCTGGAGCAGGTCAGCCAAAACCTTAAGGTTCATCTTCTCATCGTCGACGATCAGGATACGTTCTTTCTCTCGTGTCAACATTACTTGCCCTGCTCTTGAGTGTGCTGCAGTTCATCCAGGAGTTGCGTAAGCTTGGTTGCTGCTGATTCATATTCGATATCTTCAATGAGTGCAATAACTTTATCAACTGTATCGACTATTGGTGTCGATTGAGTGAGTTTTTTGAGTCGTTTGATAGTGTTACTTGAAATATGTTCGCCTCTAGATAGTTTAGGTAGTAAATATTTTAGCTCGGTTATGGCAGCTGTTGTGTTGTGTGCAAGAGTTTCGGAACTTGTTTCACGCTCAATTTCTGTTGCTGTAGCAGGTTTAGTTGGCAGAGTGGCAAGATCTGCGAGGAGCCTGTCAAGTTGCTGGCATAATTGTTTCAGCAGAGCATCACTTTGTTTGTGGTTTTCCGCCCTCAATGATTCTTCCAGATGAATTGTCGTACGGTTCAGGTCGCAAGCTCCAATATAGCCAGTTACTCCCTTTAGGGTGTGCAGTATTTCTTGCAATCCGGACCGGTTGTCGGAGGTTTTGCAGTGGGTGAGTTCTGCAGCGGTAGCGGCAAAGTTGGTTTTAAAATCTTGCAGGAGTTTTACAACCAATTCAGATTTATAGCCGGTACGTCTTAAGGCTTCATCGTAATCAATGCCCGGGATTGGTGGGAGGTTCAGCTTGCAACGTTCAATAGTTTGCTTTTTCCCGGCACTATCCCGAAATCGGGCTTCAGAGTTTAAGTTTCGTTTCTGTTTGGGAATGTGGTGCAGGATGATGCGATAAAGATCTGCCGGGTCAACGGGTTTACTTAGATGATCATTCATTCCCGCTTTAAGACTTTTTTCCTGGTCTTTTTTCATGGCGTGGGCCGTCATCGCAACGATCGGCAAGGTTCTGGCATCTATCTGTTGCCTGATGATTTGGGTCGCTTCAAGGCCATCCATTTCGGGCATTTGGACATCCATTAAAATCAGGTCAAAAGGTTTTGTCAGGGCTGCTTCGACCCCCTCGCGGCCATTTCCAGCAACCTCAACCTCAATTCCAACATCGTTGAGAAATTCAACTGCTACCTCCTGATTGATGGGGTTATCTTCGACTAGGAGTACTTTAACTCCCTTGAGTCCCTCTATTCTTTTGGCCCCGTCAAGCGAGCTTGAGTGGGCTGGATTTTTCATGGTTGAGGCCTTGCCTAAGAGCTCAGTGATGGTGTCATACATGACTGAAGCGTAAACCGGTTTTAAGAGAAAAGCGTTAAGGCCAGCATCTTTAGCTTCAATACGGATATCCTCGCGATTGTTACCCGTAACCATCAGCATTGCCGGGATCTCAGCAATGCTCCGATCTTGCTTGATCCGGCGAGCCGTCTCAATGCCATTGATACCGGGCATCATCCAATCTAATAGAACCAGATCGTAAGGGGCTTTACGCTCTACGGCTTGCCTTAATTGGCTTAAGGCCTGGGTTCCGCTGTCAACACAGTCAGTTTCGATCTTAAATGATGTCAGCATTGAAGTTAAGACTTCACGGACGCTGGCATTGTCATCAACAACCAAGGCTTTGATGCCTAGCAGTTGCGATGATGTTACTGTATTGGTGTCGCCATTTTCAAGGTTCAAGCCAAAACTTGCGGTAAAGATAAACTCAGACCCTTTTCCCTCGTCACTTTCAGCCCAAATGTGGCCGCCCATCATTTCGACCAGTTCTTTACAGATAGCCAAACCGAGGCCGGTACCACCATGCTTACGGGTAGTTGTGTCATCGGCCTGGTTGAAGGCTTCAAATAGGTGCTCAATTCTTTCCGGTGGTAGGCCGATACCGCTGTCGCTAACTGAAAAGCGCAGCTTGGTATCATGTCTTTGCCGCTCCTCTAGCTCAATCGAGATGACAACCTCGCCCTCTTCGGTAAATTTGATGGCATTGCTGGTGAGGTTCAGGAGTACCTGGCCCAAGCGTAAAGCATCTCCTACAAGTTTTCCCGGAACCTCAGGTGCGATTTTAAATAGGAGTTCGAGTCCTTTTTCATCGGCTTGGAGACCGATTACATTATTGAGTCCATTTAAGACCTCATCGAGGTCGAAAGGAATCTTTTCGAGATCAAGTTTGCCGGCATCAATTTTGGAGAAATCAAGAATGTCGTTGATTAGTTTTAAAAGGTTACGAGCTGAACCTAGTAACTTCTCGACATAGCTGTGCTGGCGCGGGTTGAGACTGGTTTTCTGGAGCAGATGAGACATGCCGATTATGCCGTTCATCGGGGTCCTGATCTCATGACTCATTCTTGCGAGAAAATCTCCTTTAGAGGCGTTGGCAGCGAGGACGCGCTGGAGCATTTTTTCAGTCTCTTCAAACTGTTTGACTACAAGCTCAGCGGTGATATCAGCCGCTTCACGAGCGACTCTTAACTCCTGGCGCAAGAGTTCATTTTCGGCTTTAAGGGCGGCTGGATTGTTGGCTTCCGTCATGTTCTTAGATGTTCTCTCAATACTTTTGTTGGGGTTTTGTGAAACCGTTTTTGGCGAGTTCGAGAGCTATGCTCGCAGCTTCAAGCAATAGACTGTCTTCGTTTGCAGGTTCGTTTTGGCTGTAATCTTCAATCCCGAGCAGCAGGATTTCATCTGGCATTGCACCGTCACAAACCAGGGGTAGGGCCGCCAGGAGGTAGGGTAGGCCGGCAGTATGGTCATAATATTCTGTGGCCAAAGTATCCACTACCTGTTTGGCGCTGAGCACGACCGTTTTGCCGGGTTCTGCAAAACCCGATACCGTGTCAACAAAGACAATGCGCCCGCCATCTTCAAGCAGGGGGAGCAGGTTAAGTCCGGCAAGACCTCCTTCAATCAGGTTGATTGTTTTAGGCAAACTTTGGTTCTGCAACAGATCGTGGATGTGCAGTGCTGCCGCATCCTGAGCTTTAAGGCGATTGCCAATGCAGATTATTTTTGTTTGCACGCAGTTCCCACGTCTAGATTCCCAGCTTGAAGTGACCAACTTTTTTTTGTTTCTTGACAGTATGGACTGCACATACCAGGCAGGGGTCAAAGGAGCGCACTACGTGGCCAGCTTCAATCGGATTTTGTTCATCTTTTATCGGGGTTCCTATCAGAGCCTCTTCCCACGGTCCGCGTTGACCGCTTTCGTCACGAGGAGAACCGTTCCAGGCGGTCGGGGTAATTATTTGATAGCGGCTGATACTCTGGTTTCTGATCTCAACCCAGTGGCCTAAGGCACCACGTGCGGCTTGAATCATGCCCACCCCGCTGCCGTCAGGTATCTCTTTAACTTTGGTGTAGAATGTTTCGTGGCGGTTAGTGATGAGCTCATCAAACCAGGTCATCATTACTGGCAGGAGCTTGGCCGGGCGCAGGAGGCGGGCCAATTCACGGACCATGACGTTAGGGCCCTGGATTTTAAGTAGGTCCTTAAAAAGTTTGTCATTGCCGATAACCGCTTCGGCTAAGGGGCCGGTTTCAGCGGCTATGCCATTGTAACGCGGGGCTTTTATCCAGGAGTAGCGGCCGTTGTCATTGCCGGAAGCATAGGGAATGGTCTCTCCATCGGCCGGGTGTAACGGCAGGTGTTGGGATTTGTACCAGGTCCGGCTTAAGTCTTCACTTATCAGCTCTTGATCAAGGTGGCCAATGACAGCTTTTTCGCTAAATCCCGCTTTCATGAAATGACCGTCGCTGCCGCTAATTGCGCTCTCTCGGGGTAGCCGTAAACTGCCATAAGAGAGAAAACTATTAGTGCCGACTCCGATCTTTTCGAGCCCCGCTTGGCGGGCGAAACGGATGAAAAACCCAACCTCTGAATTTGCGTGGGATGGAGCTTCTTCAAGCCAGGTGTCGAGTTCGGTACAGCTGTTGATTGATTGCCACTTTGCCAGAGAACAACCGAGAATCTTCTCTTCATACCAGTTAAGAAAATGGCTGTAGATCATGCGGCATTGCAGTAACTCAGCAATTTCCGGGCGAAAAGTAACCCCGCCTGGGACCATGAATGAGGTGTGCGGCCATTGACCGCCAATGATGGCGATAATTTCAAGTAGGCGTTTACTCTCTTTGATTACGCTAAGTGCAGATTTGCCGGCCAGGGGTTTATATCTGGTCGCAGCTTCCGCAAACAGAGGGTGGTTGGCATAACTTTTATGATTGGCAAAATCGGCCATAAACATCAAAATCGCCTGCCTTAAGTCGCTCTGCATAGTTTCAACCATCAGGGCAATGTTGCGCAGTCTTAAGGCGTTATCCGGCGGGGTGATGCCGGCAATTTTATCTAAGGCTTCAACGGCGGCGTTCAGGTGGGTCAGGCTGCAAATACCGCAAATTCGTGGGGTTATAACGAGCCCGTCGAGTGGGCCGCGGCCGACCATCATCTCCTCAAAGCCCCGGAACATGGTGCCGGAACTCCAGGCATCGGTGATAATCCCGTTCTCAATCTCGACACTTATTTCAAGGTCACCTTCGGCCCGGTTGACCGGGATATTGATTCGTTTAGCAATGATTGTCATTAAATGAGCCTTACACCTTTGAGGTTCTTTGCTTAAGTCGTTCGGGGGCTGCCGCCGCCGCCATACCTTTGTAAACCATATAGTGAGCCCGATTTACCCCTTTCGGTAGGGAGAGCGGGATGCCTTCGATATTTCGAGTTTGGAAAAATGGGGTCGATTTAGGGAATTCAGGGTCGGTGCAGCCAAAACAGGGGACACCAGCTCGAGGTTTAGATGAGCGCTGGTTCCAGAGTCGCTTGTTGCAGGTTCCCGGAACCAGAGGGCCAGCACAGCCCATATGAAAAAAGAGACATCCCATTTCACCGAAATCAGATTCTTCGATTCGGTATTCATGGTATTCATTACGGGTACAGCCTTGATGAACCATTGTTCCAAACCATTGCAGGGGCCTTTGGTATTCGTCCAGTTTCAGCCTGACTCCTTGAGCCAGAGCTGCAATTGCACCGGTGATGATATCGTGATGACAAGGGCATCCAGCTAGGTTGATAACCGGCATCTGAGCTTGGCTCAAAAACTCACGGCCGAGGAAACCACCGCGCTCCTGCTGGCAAAATTGCAGGCCATGGGCTTCGATAATTCGACCGGCACCGAAACCCCCAAAAGCGGCACAGGTGCCAACCGCAACCACTATTTTTGCTCGTTTCGCAAGCGCACTGATGAGTTCTTTTTTGGGTCTTCCCTGACGGCTGTCGAACATCCCGGTTCCGGCTGGGCCGCAGATGACCGCACCCTCAACCAGCAGAATGTCAAGGTTCTGCTGACCGCTAAGAATTTTATCAAGCAGTTTTTCATGCTCAGTTGGTGAGATTGCAGAGAGTGAGGGGTGCCAGAGCAGCTCTACGGCAAGAGATTTTAGGAGTTCTGCGACATCGGGCAGTTCGGAGCTTAAAAGTGACATGGTGTCACCGCCGCAACCACCACCCTGAAGCCAATAGGCTGTAGTCATAATGAAAATCCTTTTATTGAAGGTTCTCGATTACTTTTTTTCTTCTGGCGCTTAAGCCAAATCAAGCTTCCACTCAGGATAATTGTACACAGGAAGATACCGCCAATTGGGGTTATGAGCCAGTAAAAAGGCCCGATGTATTGTTCAAATATCCGACCGTTGTGGAGCTCGAAAAGAGCATGCCAGAGAGAGATTCTGGCATGCTCTCTGAGGATGTCCGGCATTGCCGGAAAGAGTTGTGATCGGTGCTGTAGAGGTTTTAGTCCACTTTCGTAATCAATGGCCAAAAGTGGTTCGTCTTTGTAGATGGCAATCCCTGATACCATTATCGAGCGGCCCCAATCAGGGCTGTTGCCTCGGGCTTTAGCCTTTAACTCCATGACTATCTGGTTGGAAGTATCCCAGAGATAGAGACCGCTGAATGATCCGATGAGGAGTTTGTCTCCGTTAATGCTTTCAAAAGCGAGCACCCCCATGCCGTGGACGGGGACCGTGTCGGGTAGTCTGATGAAGTCCCGGCTCCCATCTATGGGGCCACTGAAAAGGCCTTGTTTGCTTGCAATTATGAGTCTTTTTTTACTTTCAAGGTAGGCTGCGCGCTGGATTTGTTCATGCCAGGGGTTGCCAGAACTACCTTGTGGCATCAAGCAGGCGGGGGTGGTTAAACGGACGATGGCGAGTAGCAGCGGGGGATGGGCGAAAGCCCCGGAGAGTGCGGTTATCGCGATAAAGAGGGCCGCGAAAATTCCGAGCCTTAAGTGCCAGCGAAAGTTTAAGGCAAAAAATCTACCCGCAAACAAGGTTTTTTGGCGTCTTTTTTTACATCTAATTACATACCAGATGACAATCCCGGAGAGACTTAGAATGAAAAGTAATAAGCCGACAAAGTCGACAAGTAGGCGACCCGGCAGGCCCAATATAGAGCCGTCATGGACCTTTCGCAACCAACGAAACAGTGGAAGATTTGTTGCCTGGTCAGGTTTTCTGGGAAGCTCTAGAGTGGTGAATGTTGGGGGCTTGCCATCACATTCGGCTTTAAATGCAGAGCTATCTGTGAAAGCTAAAATATGTTGGTCAACCTGGAGCAGATCCAGCACCCTTTTTTTGCTCAGAGAGGGATGAGTAACCGGGTGCCAACTATCATTTTGTTGGTAAAATAGACCCGACCTGGTCCCGGCAAAAAGAGTCTCTTGCCCATCGTGATGGGCTAAAAGGAGGCTGTAGGTATCTTTTTCGTAAGCTGAAGTCGGAAAGCCTTTGCTTAAGAGGGTAAAGCTTTTCCCTTGATCCAGGCTCTGCCAGACCCCCTCTTTTCCGCCAACGTAGAGGATGTTGTCCTCGATATTGGAGAAGACGGCATCGCGCCAGCTCATCCGGTTCCAGCTTTGGTATTGGTAGTTTGCAGGCATGGCTTGGTTGGGCAGGGAGAATTTCTGGATTAGTTGTGGATGGTTTAGGGTAATCCCGCTCAGTGCCATCCAGACACAGTAGGTCAGGAGAATGAGGCTCAAATATTTGTGTAACCATTTCAGGAAGCGGGAAGTCTTTGATTTCTGCATAGGTTATTTTTTTGCCTTACTAATATTAAGGTAGACTACATAAGGAGGTTGTCCGAGAAGAGGATTTTTTCTCAGATCAAGGTATTTTTTGACAATAAAGCATACCCCACGGGCACTTCCTGCGGGTACAACATACACTTATGTATTAAGGGTTTTACGGGTTGTTCCGAAGGAACGTTCTGATGAAAAAAACTTATACAAAACTCCGAGCGTTATTTTTCAAAAAGTAACGCCGAGCTGGGGGGGTAAAGACATTCTCAGACAGCCTCATCTGGGTTGTTTGTTGGTGAGCTTCTCATTAAACGCATACCGTAGAGCGCCACCGGGTGTCAAGTCATAGTTGTCTCAGGCGACTTCCTCTTTGACATTCCTTGATGAATTGTGCTATTTGCTGCCGCCACTTAAGTGAATTTATGAGTTAAGATAAACACATTAGATGAAAAAGGAGATAGGTATGGCAAAGGCGAGTGCAAGGCACATTCTGGTTGAGA
This sequence comes from Pseudomonadota bacterium, assembly GCA_030641485.1. Taxonomy (GTDB): domain Bacteria; phylum Desulfobacterota; class Anaeroferrophillalia; order Anaeroferrophillales; family Tharpellaceae; genus Tharpella. The sequence goes on along the minus strand of DAOWHJ010000178.1, from coordinate 803 downwards.
CCGAAGCTAGTTGTTTGGAGTTAAAAAAACAGATTGAAGGTGGGGAAGATTTTGCCAAGTTGGCTGCTGCCAGCTCAAAATGTCCTTCTGGTCAGCAGGGCGGAGCTTTAGGGGAGTTCTCTCCTGGACAGATGGTGCCTGAGTTTGATACGGTAGTTTTTAACGAAGAGGTCGGCAAAGTTCATGGCCCGGTTAAGACCGATTTTGGTTTTCACTTGATCGAGATTACCAATCGTACAGATTAGAAATTGAGACTGTCGATAGTAAGGTAAAGAAAAGAGGGGGCGTTTTAGCCCCCTCTTTTCTTTGGCAAGCAGGTCGGGCGATTCAATGTCTAGAAAGATTGAATAAACCATTTGCTCCGGCGGGGAACTCTCTGTTCTAAGGTCACGTGTGGCGGGTCCACTGTAGCCAGGTTATTCTACAAAAGCGAATTCTAGGGCAAAATCACCAAAGTCAGTTGTGAATGGCAGGGCCACGATTGCCGATTTTGTGATGTGAGTGATGGTGTGGTTTTGACCAGTAATTATGGTTGGAATGCCTGCAGTCAGGTTGATATTCTGCGCTTCAAGCTTATTTCTGGCATCGCCACAGATCATATTGGTAAGTTCACCGACTGCATCATGAACATCTGCATTGAGCTCGTCATGAACCTCACCCAGCATTTTCTCTAGGACTGCTTTAATGCAGGGGAAGGTGAAAGTGATTGAGAGAGAGCCATCCTTATCACCGGCAAGTCCGATGATGCCGGTGATATCCCCCTTAGCCGTCGGATCCTTTTTTATGTAAGGCTTCCCAGGCTT
>DAOWHJ010000021.1 GCA_030641485.1 Pseudomonadota bacterium | reverse complement strand
GAGCACCCAGAACCAGTCGAACTTGAGCCTGAAAAAGAGGAAGCCATTGCTATCCCGGCTCATAGTCGGAAAAAGTCAGGTCGTAAACCCCTCCCTGACAGCCTTCCCCATGAAGAAGTTATTCTTACAGGTTCTGAACGAACCTGGCCGAAAAAATACCACAAAGTCCTATGCCTGGATATTTCGTGGTGGAGCTGAAGAAAACCCTGCGGTGATATTTGAATATCATCCGACGCGGGCGGGTAAAGTTGCGCGTGATTTTCTTGGAAATTACAAAGGCTATGTTCAAAGTGATGGTTTTAGCGGTTACAATGCACTTGAAGAGATTGATGGCATTACCCTGTGTGGCTGCTGGGCTCACGCCCGTCGTAAATTTGTTGACGTTGTCAAAGCCGACAAATCCTCAAAAAAATCCGGCAAGATGAGATCTTCCGATATCGCTTTGAGATACATCAAGAAACTGTACGCCATTGAAAAAGAAGCCAAAAAAATGACGGCTGAAGAACGTTTTCAGCTGCGTCAAGAAAAAGCCAAACCAGTTCTTGACGACTTTGGTCTCTGGCTACGGGAAACATATCCCAAAACACCACCCAAAGGGGTATTGGGCAAAGCCATTTACTACTCTTTGCAACAATGGCAACGGCTGAATATTTATCTCGAAGATGGTCGCCTTCGTCCAGATAATAACCAAGCTGAAAATGCCATCAGACCATTCGTGGTCGGACGAAAAAATTGGCTATTCGCAGGATCACCTAAAGGGGCTCACGCCAGCGCGACGCTATATTCTCTGGTCGAATCGGCAAAACTTAACAAGCTCGACCCTTACAAATATATTCGTTTCATCCTCGAAAAGATAACACATCTCTCTAGCAATGATGATTTCAAAGAGCTACTTCCCACGCGAGTGAGTGCGGAACAGATTGATGAGTATCTAGCGCGTATCGATTTGTAATTCAAGGTGCAGTTCGTTTGACGCTTACGAACAGACCGAGCCATATCTATCGATGAGGCAACAGCAGTGTTGAATAGTGCCAAATATGGAGTACTATCGACGATCACGAAATTAGGGGAACCTTATGGCGTGCCTCTTAATTTTTGCGTCATTGAAGACTGCATATATTTTCATTGTGCCACTGAAGGGAGAAAAATTGACTGTTTCAAACATAATAAATCTGTATCATTATGCGTTGTTGGAAACACAGAATTATTACCTGAAAAATTTGGCACAAAATATAGCAGCGTAATAGTTTCAGGTGAAATTAAAGAGGTATTTGATCCTGAAAAACAGATTGCCCTGGAAGAACTGTTACAAAAATACTCTTCCGAATTCTTTGACAAGGGAATGAGATACATCGAGAGTCTAAAAGAGCAAACTAAAGTATTTAAAATTACCATTAACAACTTAGCCGGTAAGGCGCGAAAATAAGAAGTGACCTCAAATTTGCCAATAAAGGCCATATGAATCGTTCACAATTTCTGCTCGACCCTGCAACATCACCCATATTTCATAAAAAAAGAGCGGCACCCACTAATTGGGCACCGCTCTTTAATGAAAAGTTTAAATCAAGATCGTGCTAGTTCTTATCACGCATTGCTTCTTTACGAGAAAGGCGGATTTTACCCTGGCGATCAACTTCAATCACTTTGACCATAACCTCATCACCCTCTTTCAAGTAATCACGGACTTCACGAACCCGCTCTTCAGCAATCTGGGAGACATGAAGAAGACCATCTGTACCCGGAAAAATCTGGACGAAAGCACCGAAATCCATAATCCGCTGAACAGTACCAAGGTATATTTTACCAACCTCTGCTTCCTGGGTTAAGTCACGAATCAAGGCAATAGCGATCTCTGAAGCCTGACCATCAACTGATGCGATTTTAATCTCACCGCTATCATCAATATCGATCTTAGCTCCGGATTTTTCGGTAATTGCCCGAATATTCTTACCACCAGGCCCGATCACGTCTCTGATCTTATCAGGATCTATCTTAATAGTCATGATACGTGGGGCGTAATCAGAAAGCTCAGTACGTGATTCAGTCAGAGCCTCATCCATCTTACCTAAAATGTGTAAACGTCCAGCCTTAGCCTGAGCTAAAGCTTTACCCATAATTTCACTGCTGATACCATTAATCTTGATATCCATCTGGATAGCAGTGATCCCATCTTTAGTACCGGCGACCTTAAAGTCCATGTCACCAACGTGATCTTCGTCACCCAGGATATCACTCAAAATAATAAATTCATCGCCTTCTTGGACCAAACCCATCGCGATCCCGGCAACAGGAGCTTTAATCGGCACCCCGGCATCCATCATCGCCAGACTCCCACCACAGACCGAAGCCATTGAAGAGGAACCATTTGACTCGGTAATGTCGGAGACAATACGAATGGTATAAGGAAATTTATCAGCCTCAGGCAAAACCGCCTTTAAAGCTCTGCGGGCCAAAGTTCCATGACCAATTTCACGCCGACCCGGTCCGCGTAAAAACCGCGCTTCACCGACACTGTAGGGCGGGAAATTATAGTGGAGCATAAAGTTGTTAAAAGTGTTACCGCGCAAGGAATCGATCCGCTGCTCATCAACAGAGGTTCCCAACGTCGCCGTAACAATCGCCTGGGTTTCACCCCGGGTAAACAGTGACGATCCGTGGACACGCGGCAAAAGAGCAACCTCGGCCACAATATCACGAACTTCGTCAACCTTCCGGCCACCGATACGAACTCCTTCAGTGCTGATTTGACGACGAATCGCACCACCCAAGCGTTCTTCAAAAACCTCACCAAGATCGCCATTAGGAATTTCCGACTCAGCCAAACGCTCCCGGATTTCATCCTTGAGTAAACTGAAATAATTCTGGCGCTCAAGTTTATCAGAAACTTTAATTCCTTCATCAAAACGATCGGCGTAATACTCATTTACGACCGCAACCAGCTCTTCATTGATAACCGGAGCCACAACCTTTCGCTTTTCAAGACCTATCTGACTGACCATATCAAGCTGCGCGTCAATAAATGGCTGAGCGGACTTGAGACCAAGTTCTAAAGCTTCAAGCATAATCTGCTCGTCAACTTCCTGGGCCCCACCTTCAACCATAACAACAGCTTCACGACTACAAGCCATAATTACATCAAGTTCACTCTCGTCAATCTCAGTAAAAGTGGGATTAACAATAAACTCACCATTGACCCGCACGACCCGAACCCCGGCAACTGGGCCGGCAAAAGGGATATCTGAAATCATCAATGCGGCTGAGGCACCAGTTAAGGCCAAAAGGGCCGGATCATTTACATTGTCAGCTGACATGACGGTTGCAATAACCTGCGTTTCACAGGTAAAACCCTTAGGAAACAGCGGACGCAACGGCCGGTCAATCAATCGTGAAGTTAAGGTTTCACGATCGCTCAAGCGTCCTTCACGTTTAAAAAAGCCTCCGGGAATTTTACCGGCAGCATAAGTTTTTTCTTGAAAATCAACTGTCAAGGGAAAGAAATCAATCCCTTCACGACCTTTACGAGCAGAAACGGCAGTCACCAAAACCATAGTGTCGCCCTGGCGAACCATAACTGCACCACTCGCCTGCTTGGCAATTTTGCCACTTTCAAAACTTACTTCACACCCTGCAACTTCTACCTTACAAATTTTTTTCATCTCTTCTCCACTTCTCTTTTCCGCGTCAAACTGCAAATGGTTGCGTAAAACATTACCCAATTGAACATTTCACTTCACCACACCATATCTCATGGATTTTCATTACAAATTTACAAAACGGATCTTAATAACACAGGGATAAAAAAAGAAAACTGCTTTCAGCCTGTGTTCTGAAAGCAGTTTCATAGTCATCCTAAAAGGCATATCTGGTTCAATTTTACGATAGTAACAGTAACACCTGACTCACTTAACTAACGACGCAAGCCTAAGCTACCAATCACATCTTTGTAACGTTTGAACTCTTTCTGCTTCAAATAGTCAAGCAGACGACGGCGTTGCCCAACCAGTTTCAACAAACCACGACGTGAATGAAAATCATGTTTGTGCTCCCGAAAATGGTCGGTCAAATAGGTAATTCGCTCACTAAGCAGAGCAATTTGAACTTCCGGAGAACCGGTATCACTTTCATGGAGCCTGTACTTCCCAATAATATCATTTTTTTGACCACTCGCAAACGCCATTGGAACTCTTCTCCTATTCCTTTATTTTTTTGCAATAAACTTTATGTAAACTTAAATTGATTTTTTAAATTAGCTTTACTACTAAAAACTCATAAACCCCTTAATTTCCAAGCAGTAAACCTAATTCTTTAAGTTTTGCTCAATCCTAAAAATAGACCTTCGTAAATCAAGGACGGCAACTCTACCATAAAAGCCATCCTGTGTAAAGCTATAGTTTCATCAAGAACCGGCTGACTTCAAGACCCGACTCATACGCAAACCGCAAAAACCTGACTCTGCATCTTGAGGTTTATGAAGTCGTGCCAGCGCCATCAGCTGAGCTTCTTCATCAACCAACCTAATCTCAACCTCAGGGGCTACACCAGAGAGCAATTCAGTCCACAAACCAGGGAAGTCCTCAACAGGTACAGCCATTCCGTGCGCAACTCTATTTTTCAATCTCGCATCAGAGATAACCAGACTAGGTAGATGACTTAAAACTTCCTGAGTAGATAACGATGGAAGTCTACCTCCGGCCTCAACCAGGTCATGGAGTTCGTCAAGTTTAATCGATTGGTCTAGATTAAACATGCCACTCGCTTCTCGCCGGAGCGACCAGATGCGACCGCCACAGCCTAAATCCCGCCCGACATCCGCCGCCAGCGACCTTACGTATGTACCTCTTGAACAAACGACACGAAAGGAAAGCAGTGGGGGGTTGTAAGATAACAGTGTGAACGAGTCAATTTCAATCTGCCGCTCAGGCGGTTTCACCTCAAGCCCGGCCCGGGCATACGCATAAAGCGGTCGCCCTTTACTCTTAATCGCTGAATAAACTGGGGCTACTTGGGTTATCCGACCGAGGTAATTTGCAAAAACAGCCTCAATTTGCTCTTTGCTATAATCTAACGGTCCAAGATGACGAGCAACAACCTTTCCATCTCGATCGAGAGTGTCACTTTCAACCCCAAGTTCGATCTCGCCGCTATAGACTTTGCGACTCTCATCTAGGTACTGAATCAGGCGGGTCGCCCGGTTTATGGCAATCGGGAGAACACCGGTTGCCAAAGGATCAAGGGTTCCGGTATGACCTACTTTGCGACAACCCAGCAGACGTTTAATTTTAGCCACGACCCGTTGTGATGTCAAACCTTCAGGTTTATCTACAACCAGAAAAATATCGTCAGTCATCAGACTCAATATTTTGAAATTGCTCATCAACCAGAGCAAAAAACTGTTCGATCAACTCTACTAGATTGCCCTTAAGACGACAACCCGCGGCATTATGATGACCTCCGCCACTAAAACCTGCAACCAATTCCGCGACATTAACCCGTCCCCGAGAACGAAAACTGAACTTATACTCTTCGGGGCCAATTTCACGAGCCATGAAAGCAACCTCAACCCCGGCAATTGAACGCGGATAGTTAACCAGCCCATCAGTGTACTCACTATTGGTACCGGTTTTTTCAAACATCTCTTTGGTCACCCAGACCGCTGCTGACAATTTGGAATTTGCAATCTGCAGAGTCTCAAGTACAAGTGCTGTCAGTTTAATCCGTTCAAGCGGCTGACTTTCATAAACCTGCTGGGTGATTTCCCAAGGTTCAACCCCGCGCGCAACCAAATCCCCAGCAATCGCAAAAGAGCTTGGGGTTGCATTTGAGTAACGAAAAGAGCCAGTATCTGTAAGAATTGCAGTATATATATTCGCCGCGACTTCAAGCCCAAAACTGGGATCTAAAATCATTGCAAGCTCATAAATCAGTTCACCTGTAGCACAGGCATCTGAGTAAATCAGGTTAATATCAGCACTACGGTTAACTGTAAGATGGTGATCGATACACAAAGATTGACTATAGCCCGACCAAGCGCTCAGCATTTCACCAGCACGCTCAAACTCACTACAATCTAAAAGACAGAGCAGATCACACTCTGGGGGAAGGCGGTTACTGACAAGTTCAGATCCCGGTAAAAAGCTGTAACTGTAGGGCACGGCATCACGGTTGTAGACGGTTACATCCTTGCCCATTTTTTGCAAAATAAGCGCTAAAGCCAGAGACGACCCCAAAGCATCACCATCGGGATCAATGTGACTGGCTATCACAACGGTCTTGGCCTGTTCCAGCGCCGTCACCGCAAGAGCCCTGACTCCGGCTTCAAGCAGACCCATCTAGCTTACTCCTCTCCCTTATTCGCCTGGATTAAGAGACCTTCAATGTGCTCGCCCTTAAGAATGGTATTGTCATAACGAAAATGAAGGGCTGGAATTCTCTTGAGATGGAGTCGACGCCCCATCTCCCGACGCATATAACTGGCAGTACTTTTAAGCCCAGCCAAACTATCATCACGTTCCTGATCACTGCCATAGACCGTAAAATAGACCGTCGCATTACTGAGATCAGGTGCAACTTCAACATCCAGCACCGTAACAAAACCGATCCGCGGATCCTTGATATCCCTAAGCAACATACTGGAGATTTCACCTCTTAGCTGATCTCCAATCCGTTGACATCGTTGTGTACGTTGTTTCATAATAATTTCAACTACCGGCCTTTATAGTTTGGCCGCAACCTCTTCCAGAACAAAAGCCTCGATCACGTCACCAGCCTTAACATCGTTATAGTTCTCAATCCCGATACCACACTCGAAACCACTGGCGACCTCTTTAGCATCATCCTTAAAGCGTTTCAAAGATGCAATTTTACCCTCGACAACAACGACATCATCACGTAAAAGACGGATACTCGCATTACGCTTAACCTTACCATCAATAACCCGGCAACCGGCAATTGTTCCCACCTTCGAAACATTAAATGCCTCACGCACTTCAGCCCGACCGAGGTAGAGTTCACGAATCTCAGGAGCAAGAAGCCCCTCCATCGCCTTTTTCAAATCATCCAAAAGATCGTAGATAACTGAATAAAGTCGAATATCAACGTTCTCCTGTTCAGCCAAGCGTTGAGCTTTAAGGTCAGGCCGGACATTAAAGCTCACGATGATCGCCTGAGAGGCGGCTGCCAACATCACATCAGTCTCTTTAACACCACCAACCGCAGCATGGACAATTTCGACCTTAACTTTGGCAGTCGCCTGTTTTTTCAATGATTCACAAACAGCCTCAACTGAGCCTTGAACATCACCCTTAACAATCACGTTGAGCTGCTCGACTGTGCCCTCTTCCATCTGATCAAAAAGATCTTCGAGCGAAATCTTACTGGTCTTCGAGATATCCTTCTCACGGGCTTTATGCTGACGGTTTGATGTCAACTCTTTAGCCTGCTTCTCCGATTTAACGACATTGAAATCATCACCGGCCGATGGCACCCCACTGAGGCCCAAGATTTCGACCGGAATTGACGGCCCGGCACTATCTATTTGATCTCCACGATCATTGTACAAGGCCCGCGCCCGACCACTGTAGAGACCGGCAACAACGAAGTCTCCCGACTTAACTGTCCCTTCCTGAACCAGAACTGTCGCAACTGGCCCTTTTCCCCGATCAAGTCGTGATTCCAGGACAATCCCACTGGCAAGTTTGTTGGGGTTGGCATTAATCTCCATTATCTCAGCCTGAAGCAGAATCATCTCTAACAGAGTATCGAGATTTGTCTGCTGCTTTGCGGAGACTTCAACAAAAATAGTTTCGCCCCCCCAATCTTCAGACAGGAGGCCGTGTTCACTCAACTGACGCCGAACTTCATCAGGCCGGGCATTCTCTTTATCGATTTTATTGATTGCAACAATGATCGGAACTTCAGCCGCCCGAGCATGGTTAATTGATTCGATCGTAGTCGGCATCACGCCATCGTCCGCGGCAACCACCAAAATGACAATATCCGTAACCCCAGCACCACGTGAGCGCATTGCCGTAAAAGCCTCATGCCCCGGAGTATCAACAAAAGAGATATCACCCTTTTCAAGCGAGACCATGTAGGCCCCGATATGCTGAGTAATCCCACCGGCCTCACCATCTGCAACCTGGGCTTCACGGATAGCATCCAAAAGTGAGGTTTTACCATGATCAACATGGCCCATGATAGTTACAACCGGAGGACGAGCCTGAAGATCTTCAGGATTATCTTCGGTTCGCTTGAGTACAAGTTCTTCATCAAAAGCGACATTTTCAACCGTGTGACCATACTCTTCAGCAACCAGAACCGCTGTATCAAAATCGATCATCTGGTTGATCGTCACCATCGACCCGAGACCCATCAATTTGGAGATCACCTCACCAGCTTTGACCCCCATCTTTTTGGCCAGTTCGCCTACCGTAATCGCATCGGTAATTTTAACTACGCGCTTAATCATTTTAGGCATCGTGATCTCAGTTTTCTGACCACCCTTCCTCTTGCTACCTCGACCCTTACGACCTTTGCCGCGACCTTCAGAAAAGTTAAAATCTTTGATCACAGAGCGCCGTGAACCTTTACGCGTACGCTTAGCCGAATCGTTAAAGCCTTTATCTGCATCCGGGGTCACATCTTTCTTACGGGTCTTGCGCCCCTTTTTAGCACTAGAATCGTTTTCAACCGGGGTCGCCGGCGCCGCGGGGATTGCCACACGCACGGGGCGAGCACCAGCAGGAGTAGTTTCGGCCTTTTTGGGCTTACTTCGAGCCGGGCGTCCACCTGGACGTGTACCGAGATCACTTAACGCAACTCGGCCAATAACCCGAGCGCCACGTTCCTCCTTGACACCCTTCTTCTTTTTCGTAGTAACTACCGGCAGGGACCCTTCTTTTTCACTATCTTGAACGACAGCCACAGCACTTTCTTCCCCGGCAACCACTGCCACTTCAGGCGCGGCTACAGGATCATCAACCACATCAGGGAGAGTTTTTTCAAGGACAGCAGGCCCAGATTCGGGCACGAGATCCGTCTCGACCTCGACAACAGTCTCAAGGGAAGGTTCAACATCAACCTTGAGTTCAGCCGTTGGAGCAACATTTTCAGCCTCAACTCCAATCGTCTGAAGAGACGGTTCTGGAACCTGAGACGTGGTATCTTCAGTGCTCACAACTTCTGCGACCGGATCCCCTTCAACCGGTGGAGCGGCCTCGTCCACAACTGCGGCATCAGATGAAACCCCAGTCAAGTCATCACTAACTGAAGGTGTAGAGGAATCCGCAGCAACCTTTTCGCTCTCACTGACTGACACCTCCACTTCTGGAGCTGGCTTCTCGACCACTTTACGACGCCGGCGGCGAACGGTAGAACCTACCCGTTTCTCAACGACATCAGGACCTTGATGTTCGCTACACCAGGACTTAACCCGATCAACATCTTCGTCACTAATGGGACTGAATTTTGTGCTGACTTCAACATTCAAAGTCTCAAGTATCGTAATGAGCTCGGCTTCTTTCAATTTCAAGGCCCGAGACAGCTCATAAACCTTGGTTTTCTTTTTTTCCCGCAGAATCAAGGCTGCTTACCCCCAAACATCAATCTGTTATTTTTCACTCTCAACTTGCAAATGTTCACGGCTTTCCCGATCCAAGGCCTCAGCCCCAAGCGGCAAGCGACCAAATCGACGCTTACCGGCGAGAAAACGCGTTAAACATTCAACGCTTCGACAAATATAGTAACCCCGGCCCGGAGACCGAAATCGATAATCATAATAGAGTTTTTCATCATCGACAACCAGACGACACAAACTCTCTTTCGTAATCTTCTGACGACAAACCAAACAGGTTCTAAACGGTACTTTGAGCGGCTTACTCTTCAATCTCCGCAGGAGCCTCTGACTCTGGCTCGGAATCTTCTGATTTTTCCTCAGCACACTCATCTGGACTTGCCTCAGCTATCGCTTCGACCTCAGCCGGTTCCGAATCAGCAGGGACCTCTGGCTCCGTCTCAGGCAAAGACTCTTTATCCACATGCGGATTCTCTGCGGCCTCTTTGCGCGCATGAAATTCGGCAACGGCACGTTCAATCAGAGCCTCAGGCTCGACACCCTCGGTACCGATAATATCCCCAAGCTCAGCAACGCTGCTCCCGGCAATATCTTCTAACTTGCGAAAACCATTATCGTACAGCAACTCCATCGCCGTATTATTGAAACCCTCGATATCGGCAAAAGGAGAGAAAAGCTTCTCAAAATCGTCGGCAACCCTGGAGGCCGATTTAACATCAAGTTTCCAACCGGTCAATTTCGCAGCCAAGCGAACATTAAGACCACGACGACCTATTGCTAAGGAGAGTTGCTCATCAAGAACTACAATCTCCATAGTATGCCTATCCTCATCAAGGATGATTTTGTTAATCTCAGCTGGAGAGATAGCATTACAGACATAGCGCACCGGATCCGGATTCCAGCGAATAATATCAATTTTTTCGCCTTTTAGCTCCTGCACAACATTCTGCACCCGAGAGCCACGCACCCCAACACAGGCACCGACCGGATCGACATCATGGTCATTCGTGGTTACCGCAATCTTACCCCGAACGCCGGGCTCGCGAGTGGCACCCATAATCTTAATAACACCCTCAAAGATCTCCGGCACCTCAACCTCAAAAAGACGAATCAGAAAACCGGGATGAGAGCGCGAAAGAACAATTTTCGGTCCTTTGGCGGTAATTTCAACCTTTAAGAGATAGGCTCGTATACGCTCACCTTGACGAAAATTCTCCCGTGGGATCGTCTCTGAACGCGGCAAAATCGCCTCGGTTGTACCAAGATTAATGATCAGATTGCCACGTTCAACCCGCTGCACCGAACCATTAACAATCTCGCCAACCTTTTCATGATACTCCTCGTAGATACTCTCACGTTCAGCCTCACGAATCTTCTGCATTATAACCTGTTTTGCGGTCTGGGCAGCAATTCGACCAAAATCATCAGTCTCTAGTTTCAGACCCAAACTGTCACCAACCTCAACATCCGGGTCAATTTCTAAAGCCTCATGCAGAGTAATTTGATAGTAGGAATTCTCAACCTCTTCGACCACCTCGACGAACTCAAACAGCTCAATTTCGCCAGTCTCATCATCATAGGAAGCTTCGATCTCACGGGCTGCACCCAATTTCTTTTTGGACGCAGTAACCATCGCCGATTCAATTGCCTCAATCAGTATCTCTTTGGGAATATTCTTCTCTTTACTGACCTGATCAAGTATGAAGTTCAAACTTGAGGACATAATCTTAAACATCTCTCCTTAAACCCGGTTCTACCGAGTCAAAATAGCCTTAGAAACAGACACCAAACAGACGGGTCTATTCCTTAATTACCAAATTTATAAACCAAATGGCACCGTGAATTATCATCCAGCGGTACAACGTATTCTTCACCATCAACTTCAACTGTCAATGTCAGCGGATCATCTACGAGACCCTTCAAAACCCCTTTAAATCGACGCCGACCATCCATAGGCTGCGCCAATGTCACTTTGACAATCTCCCCGATTCGACTTCTAAAATCCTGCGCACGACGGAGACGACGATTGAGACCAGGAGATGAAATCTCCAAATTGTAACGACCGGAAACCGGGTCTTCGACATCAAGCAACGCCCCGAACATCCTACTCACATGAGTACAATCTTCTAGGTTTACGCCACCATCCTTGTCAATATAGAGCCTGAGAAAAGAGCCCTCATCATTTTGACTAAACTCTAAATCGACCAGCTCATAGCCGAGGTTCTGCAAAAGATCCTCAGCTAAAACTCTAATTTGACCGTGACGATCTTCCGGCATTTCAAGCGATGCAACCATATTATCTATTAATTCTGATACTCTAAAGCATTATGTTGAAACAAAAAAAGTGGGCCCCTGAAAGAGCCCACTTGCAAAAAACCGTCTCCGGCTGAACCAAATTTTCGCAAACTTGGGAAACTAACTAACACCTCAATCTTAAAATTGCAAGTTTTTTCTACTCATTGATAATAATGTTCGGACCGTTCCCGTACCCTCACATTGATAGCTGACATCATGAAATTCACAATTATTCAAGGTTCTTGCAAAAGCATATTCAAAAACATGAATAACTGTTAAAAAATACTTAAAAAAGATCATTTTCATGGTCAAAATAGACATTGCTTCAAGTTCTCTCAATACTAGTGACCATCAATTTCTTTGATTTTTTTCTCAATCAGACTTGGCTTCAGCTTTTTCCAACATCCTCGACTTGGTTTGCGCAATATCCCGCACAACCTCAGACAATCTTGAAAAATATGGAACGAGCTTGTTATATCTCATTTTTTAAGCAGCTCTTCGATAAGTTGAGCCATTTTTTCAACCTTACAGGGCTTGGGCAACACCCCCTTGAAACCATAATCCAAATAGTTTGACATTACCGGATTATTGCAGTACCCGCTAGTCGCAATCCCAACCACATCAGGGTCTAACCGTCGCAGCTCTCGCAGACACTCTTCACCACCCATACCGCCAGGGACCGTCAGGTCAAGAATGACGATGTCGATTGGTTCTTGTCGGTCGAGAGCCTCCTGATACAACCGCAGCGCTTCCCGGCCATCAGCAGCTGTAGAAATACTATAGCCAAGAAAATCCAAAAGATCGGCCGTGGCTTCACATACCATCTCTTCATCATCCATAACTAGAATTCGACCCGAACCAGCCGGAAGCTGCGCCCCGGAAGGCTCAACCGTTTCAGATGCTGTCGGATCTATCGCCGGAAGGAAGATTTCAAAACTGGTACCAACACCTAATTCGGATTTAACCACAATATTGCCTTGGTGCTTGCTGATAATCGCATGAGAGATTGCCAGACCAAGACCGTTACCTTCCTCTTTGGTAGTGAAATACGGGTCAAAAATTTTATCCAGGTTTTCCGGCGAAATCCCAAATCCATTGTCACTTATTGTAAGAGCGACATAATTTCCTGGCAAAATCGCAAGAAGATCATTTTCCGTAAAGAAACGATTCCGACACGTAACTTCAATTTTCCCTCCTTCAGGCATAGCCTGATCCCCATTGATAATCAAGTTCCGAACAACCTGATCAATCTGACCGGGATCAACTCTTGTCGGCCAAAGATCTTGAGGAATCGAAAAAACACATTGAACATTGGAACCGGAAAGCGCAAATGAGGCCGTTTCTCGAACAAGTTTATCAATTGCCACTTCCTGAACAACGGGCATTCCTCCTTTGGCAAAGGTCAAGAGCTGCTTAGTTAAATGCTGGGCTTTAAATGCCGCATTTTCGGTTTTTTCTAACCAATTTTTGACCTTACCAACAGGATCGGAGTGGAGCCTGGCCAGAGTTACATTCTGAAGAATGGCGGCTAAAGAATTATTGAAATCATGGGCCAATCCGCCAGCCAACAGACCTAATGATTCAAGTTTCAACGTACGGGCCATCTCCTGCCCCAGACGTCGCTGTGTTGTCACATCGACGTAAACCAAAACCACACTACTAACTTCTCCACCAACATTCAAAAGCGGGGTCCCGATAACATCGTAATAGCGATCCTTAATGAGCCATCCCCGCTTTTGACAGGTAGCCCCTCCCCGTAGTACACTCAGGCAAATACAGTCATCTGGAAAACTTTCTTTTTGACATATAGCTTTGTGACATTTTTGCCCAATTACATCAGTACACTCCTGCATCAGATATTTTTCCGCATTCTGATTACAGGTAAGAATCTGAAGCTTTACATCAAGCACGATGATTCCAATGGGTGCTGAGTCAAATATTGCCTGTAATTCATCGTGGGTAATTTGTAATTCCTCGTTGGTCTCATGCAGGTGTTCAACAATCTGAGCAAAAGAGTTGCTGATAATTCCGATAGGGTCAAGTTCAATTAAGGTTTCATCATCAAGTTCCTCGGGTTTCAGGGGTATCGTACCAATAACCCCCAACATTTGATCTACTTTCTGACGAATATAAAGAAAGACCTGCTGTTGTTGCTGCTTTAATTCAACGTTTTCAGCATGAAGACGATTTATTTCCGCAAGCAGGGTTTCCCGACTTGTCGATGAACCGGCAAACTCAAATGCTGGATCGGGTTGTGAACTCATCAAACTTTAACCTCGATAACATAATAGTTATGCTTCTTCTCAACGGACACCACATACCCCATATTGCTCAGCGCATCAGGAACTGTGATGGTCGCATCACGATTATCGGTCAAAATTACAATCTGCTGAGCACCACTTCTAATATTTTTTTGCCGAACATTGATTTCCCGCAAAGTGATAAGCAATGACGAAGGACATATCTGCCCCCGGATATCAAATTCAACAACTGTCATCGACTCACTTTTCATTACTTCACCTTCTTACGCTTTCATTACAAATGCCGTCAACAGACAACCGCCGACCCAGGCTCCACCAAACAGGCCGACAAGAAAAACAATACTTTGCAGAGCTAAAATCGGAAGTCCACCCATCAGGTGCCAGACATTACAGGCAGGCGCCATACGGGAGGCTAACGCCATCACAATGCCACCAATAAAAACACTGAGATACTGACGCAATGGGAGCCGCCAATGAAACTGTAATTCACGTAACATAATGGCCGAAATGGCAGACCCTAAAACAATCCCGATAATAACCGGCCCCTGAATATACGCAACTGCATCAATCTTGGGAGCGGCTCCCCCTACTAATTGGAGATCTAACCAAGAAAGCCTGGCATTAAGCGGTACCGCCCTAAAATAGCTTAATGAAGCAAGGTGTTCAGGCCAGAGCAAGTTTTCAAAATAACCGGCAATTTTTGCGTACGTAGTGGTAATGCCCATTGGCATACCAACCCCGATGTAGCTGACAACGTTGACTACTGACAAACCGACAGCCACACGCCATGGCTGAAGATAGCCCTCTGCATAAGCCTTTCTCAGCCAGAGTCCCTGCTTTAACCATTTCAAGAAAAAAAATATGCTTATTAAAACAGTTGGCCAAATAATCCAACCGGGTTCAACACTAAATAACTGCGGTAGAGTAATAACACCTTTTAAGATTGCTGTTTTTTTAGCCAGAATCGACCAAAATGGATGGATTTCAGCATAGAATCCGCTACCAACTAGGAGTCCAATGAAGGCCACCATGCTAAGAACACTACCAGCCCCCATTTTATAGAGAGTACCAACAACACACCCCCCCGCCAAGACCATGCCGATACCAAAAAGAAAACCGCCGATAATGTTTGCTCCAGAAACAGAACCTAAAAGAGGATAGGGGTAAAAAGGCAGAAGTCCACATAAATGTGCTCCTTCGAATAGAACCATCGAGGTAATAATCAAGAGCAGCAGAGTACGCAACATCAGAGTCGAACGAAAGAGGAAAAGATCCCGAAACATCCCGGCCATACAGTAATCTGAACGATGCATCAAAAAACCGGCGGCGAGACCTACAAGCAGGCAAATTCCAGCGACAATCAAAATAGCTGAAGACATGAGGTAACCTACGAATCAACACTTAACCCAGATCGCTTAATGCTTAATTTCACATAAGCTATTAATATAGTGCTAACAGCAGATTTGTCAAGCAATACGATAAAAGACCAAAACAAATTTTTGGGCTGGGTAAGAATACCAAACTTAAGTTGACAGACCAAGTGGCTAAAACCAGCTTTAACCCGAAGGGCTCAACAGTCCAATAAGTGCTTAACTTTTACAACTCAATTAAAAACTTACAGATCACTTCTCCACTCTCTCCATCTCGATATATTCCAGTAAAATCTTTCCCCCAAAGATGACATGCTCACGTACCAACTTCTCGACCAGGGCCTCATCTCCGCGGGTCATAGCGCTGAGCATCTCTTCGTGATCTTTGATCTGCACTTTTGGCATTTCGGGAATCTTGAGCCAGATTCGCCGGTATCTCATAAAATCATCACGGAGCGAGTCAATCAAGTGATTGACTCGCTGGTTTTTACTCCCTTGATAGATAACATCATGAAAATCACAACTATTATTAAAAAAACCCTCTAAATCATTCTCTTTAAGATAGATGTGCGCTTTCTGGTTGATTTTCTCTAATCGGGCAAATACTTTCTCATCACGATTTATAGTTGTCAAACTGGCGGCATACCCTTCAAGAACACTGCGTACCTGAATAATTTCCTTCAAATCACTTAGACTTAAAGGTTTGACAACATAGCCGACCTTTTTAACCTGCTCAAGAAAACCCTCCAGTTTCAACTGCTGCAACGCATCATGCACCGGTGACCGGCTGACACCATATTTTCTAGCGACATCCTCCTCCTTAAGAATAGTGTCCGGCCGCGTCTTGAGTGAGAGAATCTGTTCCTTTAGATTCTCATAGATGAGCTCTTTTTTTCTAATTGTCATAGTCTACTTTAAATATTGTCGAGCTATTGTCATTTAGACACGGTAAAATGCATAATTTCATAACCGATATCAATTCACAGCCCCGGCTAAAAAAAGCACTAGAGATGGGAAGAGTTCGAGCAAGATGATACAAATCAAGTAGGTTGGCAAAAAGTAAGCAACCCCTTTAAATACAGTATTCAGAGATATATCCTCCGACATTCCGGCAACAACGTATGCGTTAACCCCGACAGGTGGGGTTATAGCTCCCATAGTCGTTACGATGGTCAACATCACCCCAAACCATATCGGGTCGTAGTTAAGTTTAAGCGCAAGCGGATAAAAGATAGGGATAGTAATCAAGAGCAGTCCTAGAGCATCCATAATAGCTCCACCGATAATAAAGACGATAATCATCAACCAGAGAATCACAAAACTTGGAACCTGCAATGTGATCGCCCACTCCGCAATGGCGTAAGGAAGCCTGGTAATCGCCAGAAAACGGCCGAAGATAACCGCACCACCGATAATCATCACAATAAAACTGGAGATTCTAAGTGTATCCTTAATTGCCGATGAGAAACCATCGCGACTCAAAGTTTGACGAATGAAACTGATCAAGAGGGCGAAAAATGAACCCACAGCCCCAGCTTCGCTGGGCGTAAAAAAACCGACAAAGAGACCACCCATCACTAGAGCAAAGAGAACCAACATCTCCCCAGCCCCCTTCAGAGATATAATCTTTTCTTTAAAAGTGGTTTTTGGACCAGCCGGTCCCCACTCCTTATGACGCAAACAGATCAAATAGATAGTAAGCATCATTAAGCCTGCCAGAATTACTCCGGGAATAATACTGCCAAAAAAGAGCTTGGTAATCGATTGACCGGTATAGATTCCAAAAACTACCAGAACAATGCTCGGAGGAATCACGACCCCAAGGGTTGATCCAGCGGCAATCGAGCCCGTAATCAGGATCGGATGATATTTAAAACGTTTCATCTCCGGCAGAGCGACCGAGGTCATAGTTGCGGCAGTGGCCGTATTTGAGCCGCTGATTGCAGCGAAACCGGCACAGGCCATAACTGTCGCCATCGCCAATCCACCCCGGGTCGCACCTAACCAATTATAGGCAGCATTATAGAGCTTGGTGTTAACATCAGAGTGAAAACAGATCAGTCCCATAAATATAAACAATGGAATAATGGTCAGACCGTAAGATGAAAAAGTCGTCCACAACTCAGTACCGATCATCATCAACGCTGCATCAATCGAGGTGACATAACCGAGCCCCAGAAAACCGACTAACGCCATCGCAAAGCCTACTGGAATCTGGAGAAAAAACATTGTCGCCAACAAAATGAAGATGCCGGAAAGGCCGATCAACTCAGGACTCATTGCTCACCTTTTGTAACTGGAGATAAAGTTTCAGGATTAGCGGCAACGTTAAACATCTCTCTACAGGCCTTAAAAAGGTCCAAAAACGAAATCATTGCCAAAAAAAGAAACCCTAAAGCGACCCCATAAACGAAGGGGTAGTAGGCAATCCGCAAGGTCTCCGAGGTCTCACCACTCTGCATAATTGTCACGCCCCAAGCTGCAACCTGCCATGAGATAATCACTAAAAATGGAGCTGTAATCAGATAGCTTATTACCTCAGTGATTTGGCGCCAGCGTTTACTGTACTTACTGGTGATGATATCTACCCCGACATGATTTTTGCGTATCTGAGCAAAACCCAAAGCCATTGCCGTACAGAGAGCTCCCGTAAAACCAATAATCTCAAAAGTGCCTTTGATCGGTCTCCAGAATGATCGTGAAAGAACATTACTGAAACCCAGCAGCATCATCAGAATCAAAGCGCTGCCACTTATCCAAACACAGAAACGATTAATCTGTTCAATCAATTTTTCCAATCTGCTCATAGAGAATTAAGTTCCAAAAAAAGGACGGAATCAATAATCGACAGATTCCGTCCTTTTTTTGCATTAGATTATAGTTAAAAGACAGTGCGACTACTTCCCATACTCTTTTTCATATTTAGCTTGCAGAGCATCACGGTCGGCAAGAAACTCTTTACCGGGAAGTTTTGCCGCCGCAGTTTTCTTGAGATAATCATCGGTCATAAATTGAACTTTACCGCTGATCTGCTGAGCTTCAGCATCGGGAAAATGGTAGACACCAACCCCTCTTTCAGACTTCGACCAAGCAATCGCTTCAGTAACATGCTGATCTTCGTACTGACCAGTCCAGATTGCTTGTTCACGACTCAAATCATCGAAAACTTTTTTAACATCGGCAGGTAGAGAGTTCCATTTCGCTTTATTCATCACTACGGCAAATGAGGTCGTCGGACCGTTAGTAATTGTTATATGACCACAGAGATCGGCAAACTTGAAATCTTTCATAACTTCAAGCGATGAGAAAAGCCCCTTAACAACCCCTTTCTGCAGTGATTCAGGCACACTTGACATCGGCATTGCCACCGGAATTGCGCCCAGCGCCTCAAGGTATCTACCTGAAATTCCGGTTCCCCTAATCTCCAGATTCTTAAGATCTGCAAAATTCTTCACCGCCACCTTAGACATAATATTTGCCGGTGCACAAGTAAACATAGTCAAAACTTTAACCTTAGAATATGATTGCGGCTGATATTTCTGAAAAAGATCCCACAAAGTTACACTTGCAGCTGTAGCACAGGTGAATTTTGCTGGCAGATCAATACCCTCCATCAATGGAAAACGTCCCGGCAAATATGGGGGGCAGAAACAACCGATATCAGCAATACCTGAGACCACCCCATCTAGCATATTTTTCGCCCCTAAAAGGGTTCCTCCAGGAAAGGTGTTCACTTTAACTTTACCATCTGTGCGCTTTTCAACCTCTTTTGCCCAACGCTCCATCTGAACACAAGGGAATGTCGGCGCCGGAGGGAAATTGGCATACCTTAACTCGATCTGTCCGGCAGCAGCCGGTTCGGTGAGAGAGAACCCAGCTCCAAAAATGATCGCAACTACAAATAAGGTTGTAAAAATCTTCTGTTTCATCTTCTTCTCCACAAAAAACTATGTTTTCCCGGGCCTATAACAGGAGATGGCTCAACTGCAATCTATTTTGTGATGCCCTTAAAATCCAGAAACCCGGGCCTTGCTAAATTGATCAGACACCAACCAAGAGGCCACCAACAACCTAT
>DAOWHJ010000060.1 GCA_030641485.1 Pseudomonadota bacterium | reverse complement strand
TGTTTCTGCAAGGTGATTATTTGACCGGGCTCAGTGAGGAGGGGATGTTGTATCGGTGGAATTTGACTGCGCTGGGGAAGAGCCGATGATGCACCCCCCCCTAGAAAAGCATGCGAGTAAATTTTTTGCGAAATTTAAGACAGATGTTAGGTTTTTAATTTTATGGGAGATGTGATGACTGCAGGGGATAATAGTGAATATGATCTGCTTTTTAAGGCTATGCTCTGGGTTGCCGGAGTGGCCTATGCCCTTTTTGCGGTAGTGATTTTTATGCCGGTGTTCACGGTGGGTGAACCGGGATTTCTGAGTTATCTTATTGTTGTCCTCTTTTTTTATGCCAACCTCGTCCTGCTTTGTTGGGTCGTGTTCAGAATGACCGTTTTGGGTCGGAATATCTTTTTCATCCCTCTTTATCTAATTTTTAAACTTTGTCGGAGAGATGTTAAGCAATTGCGTGCAATGGAGTTATCCCCTGTGTTTATGATTGTGCTATTTTCCGGAATTACGTTGGTTGTAGGTGTAATTATAGAGCAAAAAATTGGAGAAAAGAGTCTGTTGCAAGTACTTCTGGCTGGGCTTGTGTATGTTTTGGGCACTCTTTGTTTATGGTGGCAGATGGTTCGAAAGAATAAGAGCAGAAGCTATGGTTGATTTTTCATGAAACTACGCCTTATTTTATTGGTTTTGTCGCTACTCGTTTTTGTGTCGGCCGCTACCGGGAGTTATCTTCACTATGCTTCTTTAAAGAGAGCTGCGTTTCAGGAGGCAGAACATCATGCGATCACTCGGATCGAGATTATTCAAAAGAATCTTTCGAGTTATCTTTCCGAGAATGTAAAGCCGGTACGGGCTCTGTCTGGTATGCCTCAGTTAGTTGATTTTCTGGTGGAAGGTGCCGACGAAACTGATGCTTCTGATTTGAAAAAACTTATCTATTTGCAGCGTGCGGAGAAACTGTTGAACCATTTCAACAGTGCACTACGTTCTGATGTTTGCTATCTCATGGACCAAAACGGACTAACTGTGGCCTCCAGCAACCGTGCTGCCGAAGATAGTTTTATCGGCAAAAATTTTGCCTTTCGTCCCTATTTTAAACAGGCTATGCAAGGGTCTCCGACCTCTTATCTGGCTTTGGGTACAACTTCAGGTAGGCGTGGTGTCTATTGCAGTTGTCCGGTTTTCTCAAAATCGGCACCAGAACCGCTCGGAGTTGTGGTGATTAAGGCGTCACTTGAACAGATAGAGAAAAAACTTGGCCAGAGTCGAGATGAAATAGTGGTGGTTACTGATCCGCACGGCCTGATTTTTATTGCCAACCGGAGGCCATGGCTGTTTAAGCTGCTTTGGCAAAATCCAGAAGATAAACAGCATGAGCTGGCAACGTCGAGACAGTTTGGTGAAGGTTCCTGGGATTGGGTTGGCTTGGAGTCTGATGGTGATCGTTACGCTGTCGATGGTGATGGGCGCAGGTATTTGGTCAACCGTTTGGAAATTGATGGTTTCCCCGGCTGGTACGTGATCCATTTGCGGAGTTTGAAAGCTATCTACAAGGTCGTTTTCGATCCCTTGGTTCGGGTTACAGTACCAACCGTGGTGACGCTCTGTATTTTGGTCGGACTGGCGGTCTTTTTTCTTTATCGCAAAGCCAGTGTTGAGATAGTTCAACGGAAAAGAGCCGAGCAGGCTCTGCGGGAGAGTGAAAAGCGTTATCGATCTATTTACCATAATACCCCGGCGATGCTGCATTCAATTAACTCATCAGGGTTCTTGATAAGTGTTAGTGACCACTGGCTTGAAATTTTGGGTTATGAGCGCTCAGAGGTGGTTGGGAGACCGTTACTCGATTTTCTTACTCCAGAGTCACGAAATTACGCTGAACAAGAGATTTTACCAGAGTTTTTTCGGACCGGTTTTTGTAAAGATATTGCCTATCAGATTGTCCGCAAAGATGGTACTGTAATGGATGTTCTGCTTTCTGCGATCGGTGACCGAGATCAAGATGGTAGCATCGCCCGTTCACTTGCAGTTTCGATTGACATCAGCGTCCGGAAGGCAGCAGAAAAAGCCCTTGACAAAGCCCAGGAGAAACTTAGTCTCTATACCCAAGATTTGGAACGTCAGGTTAAGCGGAGGACCACTGAATTGCGGCGTCTTTCCGGTAGTATTCTGGCGGGGCAGGAGAAGGAGCGGGCTGCAATTGCCCGAGGGTTGCACGATGAACTGGGTCAGGTGTTGACCGCTTTACGACTGGAAACGGTCTGGTTGGGAGGTAAATTAGCTGCGGTTGATGCCAAAGCGGCTGAGCGGGCAGCAATGATGGCCTCCTTGATCGATGACACGATTGATGAGGTCAGGAGTATCGCCTTACGTTTGCGTCCCGGGATTTTGGACGATCTCGGCTTGGTTGAGGCTTTGGAATGGTATGCTGCCGATTTTGAGAGACGAACCGGAATTGCCTGCACCCTTAATGTTGATGGTGAAATGCCAGATTTGGATGATACTTTGGCAACGACAGCTTATCGGATTTCGCAGGAGGCTCTGACTAATGTTGCCCGCCACTCTCAGGCCGAGCAGGTGACGATCTCTCTGGTTGTGAATGATGGACAGTTTGAGCTGATGGTCGAGGATGATGGTAGAGGTTTTAACTTGGAAGAAACTACTGGATATAGCGGTCTTGGGATTGCCGGGATGCGGGAGCGGGCAACTTTGATCGGTGGTTTTTTTGAGCTTGAGTCCAACCCTGGTCAGGGTGCCAGGGTTGGATTTCGGGTGTTGGTCGGAGAGGATGAGAATTTATGATAAAAGTGTTGTTGGCAGATGACCATGCGATTGTTCGGGCCGGTCTTGTGAGGATTGTTGAGGAGAGTGGTGATATTGAGGTCGTAGCTGAAGCTTGCGATGGCCGTGAAGCCGTCCGCTTGGCCATCGCATCACCACCGGATGTTGCGGTCATCGATATTTCAATGCCTGGTTTAGATGGCCTTGAGGTGACATTGCAGTTGTTGGCAGCTTTTCCGGCATTGCCGATTATTATCCTGACTATGCACGAAGAGGAGCAGTATGTAGTGCGGGCGGTTGAAGTCGGGGTTATGGGTTATGTCTCTAAACGTTCGGCCCCTGAGCAGTTGGTCGCAGCGATTCGCAAAGTCCATGGCGGAGCGCGTTATTTAAGTGAAGAGGCGGTTGAAATGCTGGCTTTGCGACTGGCTAAAGGGGTGTCGGGAAAGTCACCGCTCGATTCGCTCTCAACCCGAGAACTGCAGGTTTTGCGGCATTTGGCCTTAGGGCATACCAATCATGAAATTGCTGATGCCTACCATATCAGCGTGAAAACCGTTGACACCTACCGGTCTCGCCTCCTGAAAAAACTAAATTTACGCAATAATGCCGAATTGTCCCGTTTTGCAATTCAGAACCATATCATCGAGCCTTAAACTTGACCAGCCTGTAGTAAAAAATCTTACAAAACTTTCAGAAATAGTCGACTTGTTTATCCAAGTTGTTATTTGTTATTAATCGATTCCAATGAGTTAGTTTTTTAAATGTCCGTTATGGTAGCGGCGTTGTCAAGTAAATCTTCTATAAAATGGGAGCAAAAAGATGAAAAAAAGTAATTTTTTAGTGTTCAGTCTGGTCGTGGCAGTGGCGTTGATGGCATTCGCTACGGTTTCTTTCGCCGGCCCTGTTGTAATTAAATTTTCGCACGTGGTTGCGGAAAATACGCCTAAGGGGCAGATGGCCAACAAGTTTAAAGAGCTTGTTGAAAAACGTCTGCCAGGTAAAGTTGAAGTCGAGGTCTTTCCTAATTCTCAGCTTTTTGGTGACAACAAAGTGCTTGAAGCGATGCTCTTGGGTGATGTCCATATGGCGGCCCCTTCTCTCTCTAAATTTAAAAAATATACCAAAAGTTTGCAACTCTACGATCTGCCATTTCTCTTCAAGGATATGGATGCAGTTTCTACTTTTCAAAATGGTCCTTACGGCCAGAAGATGTTGATGTCTTTAAAGAAAAAAGGACTGGTTGGGTTAGGTTACCTGCATAATGGTCTGAAACAGCTCTCCTCCAGTTCTCCGCTTAGAGTTCCGGCTGATGCTCAGAAGAAAAAATTTCGGATTATGAGTTCTGATGTTTTGGCGGCTCAATTTGAGGCGGTTGGGGCCATGCCTCTGAAGAAACCTTTCTCCGAGGTTTTTACCCTTTTGCAGACCAGGGCTATTGATGGTCAGGAGAACACTTGGTCAAATATCTATTCTAAGAAATTTTTTGAAGTTCAAGGTTATATAACTGAATCCAACCATGGCTTGCTTGATTATATGATCGTTACTTCATCTGAGTTTTGGATGGGTTTGTCGGATGATCTGCGCACTGGAATTAAGGCATCTTTGGATGAAGCGATTATTTTTGGTAATAAAGTTGCGGCTCAAAAATCGGTTGAAGATCGTCAGAAAATTATTGATTCCAAACGCTCTAAGATCATCCAGTTGACCGATGCCGAGCGTCAGTTGTGGGTTGATAAAATGAAACCTGTATGGAAAAAGTTTGAAGGTCAGATTGGTAAAGATTACATTGATGCAGCAATTGCTTCTAATAAATAGATGATTTACTTCAGCGGGCCTCAGTTGAGAAGAGGCCCGCGATTTTTTGCTTTTCTCCAGGGCTTTGTCTGCGTTGAGGTTGTTTTATGTTGAGCCGTATTGTCAATAGAGTAGAAGAGACGATCATCTCTCTTCTTTTGGCTTCTATGACCCTTTTGGTGTTTGCTGAGGTGGTCTTGCGTTTTGGTTTCGGTACCGGTCTGATGTGGGCCCAGGAACTGACCCTGCATCTCTCTGCCTGGATGGTTCTCTTCGGTGCTTCTTACGGAGTTAAAATTGGTTCTCATATCGGGGTGGATGCTCTGGTTAAAATCATGCCGCATAAGACCCAGCGGTTGGTTAGTGGTTTTGCCGTGATCTGCTGTTTGATCTATTGCGGTCTTTTAATGAAGGGCGCCTGGGTCTATCTCAGCAAGATGCATATGATTGGCATTGAGTTGGAGGATATGCCAATTCCCAAATGGTTGGGGCATAGTATTCTGTTTCTGGGGATGGTTATGCTGGCTTGGCGCCTACTCCAGCTTTTGTGGGAGATTTTTACTGGTAAAGCCGAAGGTTTTAAGCTTATTGACGAGGCTAAAGAGAGTATGCATATAGCTCAGGAGGTGCAAGAGGCTGCGGATGCAAGTGCTAGAGCTAGAGCTAATAGGGCTAGGGGAGGTGGCACGGCATGACTACTGCGGCTCTTTTTATTTTGCTGTTACTTTTTCTCTTGACCGGAATGCCGATCGCATTTGCCTTAGGTCTTGCCAGTGTGACGACAATCTTATGTTTTTCCGATACTTCTGTGGCTTCGATGGCATTGAAGTTGTTCGAATCACAGTCTGAACACTATACGTTGTTGGCGATTCCATTTTTTATTCTCTCTTCGGCCTTTCTTTCAACCGGTGGGGTGGCTAACCGAATTATTAATTTTGCCATCGATTGTATCGGCTGGATTCGGGGTGGCCTGGCCATGGCTTCAGTTCTCGCCTGTATGATTTTTGCCGCAGTTTCGGGCTCTTCACCGGCCACGGTTGCCGCTGTCGGTTCGATAGTTATTGCCGGGATGGTTAAAGCCGGTTACCCGGAAAAGATGGCGGCTGGCGTTATTACCAATGCGGGGACCCTGGGCATCCTGATTCCACCTTCGATTGTGATGCTGGTTTATGCGGCTGCTACCGAAGTCTCAGCAGCTCGCCTCTTCATGGCTGGTTTTTTGCCCGGTCTGATGATGGGGACGATGCTGATTATAGTTATCTATATTGTGGCCCGGGTTAAAAAGCTTCCGGCTCAGCCTTGGGTTGGGTTTGGTGGTATCGTTCGTTCCGGCTTTGATGCGGGTTGGGGGTTGATGTTGATCGTTATCGTCCTGGGTTCGATCTACGGTGGCATCGCCAGCCCAACCGAAGCCGCTGCGGTTTCAGCGGTCTATGCTTTTTTGATTGCGATTTTTGTTTATCGTGACATGGGTCCTTTGAAGGGTGTCGCCTGGATGGAAGAAGGTGAGTCCTGGGGGGGGGCAATCATTCGTAATTTGCGGGTGACGGTGATGGCTTTGCCGGGTTCGGTGACCCATCCAGATGTGCGCAGGGTGATGATGGACGCTTCCAAGGTCTCTATCATGCTGCTTTTTATCATCGGCAATGCGATGCTTTTTGCGCATGTCCTAACGTCTGAGCGGATACCGCATCATCTTGCCGCGATGATTGTTGGCTGGGGGTTGCCGACATGGGGTTTTCTGATTGTCGTCAATCTTCTTTTGTTGATGGCCGGAAATTTTATGGAGCCCTCAGCTATTATCCTGATTATGGCCCCTATACTTTTCCCGATTGCGCTTAAAATGGGGATAGATCCGATCCATTTAGGGGTTATCATGGTGGTTAATATGGAAATTGGCATGATTACGCCACCGGTCGGTCTCAATCTCTTTGTGACGAGCGGAATAACTGGGCATAATATAACCTGGGTTATCAAGGCCGCTTTGCCATGGTTGATGATTCTTCTGGTTTTTTTGATGTTGATCACCTACATTCCACAGATTTCACTTTTCTTGCCGGAGTATATAGATCATCTCAAAGGTTATTAAAAAATAGGTGCGATTTTCATCGCGAGGCATTCTGAGAAACAGGGTGATGTAGATCCTTAACGTTTACTTCTTGCAATCTAAATTAAAACTTGCTAATAGAGAACCGTAGCTTGTTTGGCTGGGAGTAAAACTGGTGAACCGGTTAAGTGAGAGATCTTTATTTTCTCTTGATATTAGTTTGTTTTAATGGGTTTTAGTTTACAGTTTGTTTGCAGTTCAATCTTTTTGATAGGAGGAAAAAATGAGTAAGAGAGTAGGGCTAATTATGATAGCTTTGTTGGTCGTGGCTTTTGCCCTTCCGGCATTGGCTGCTGATGTCAAGATTAAGGGTGATTTTAACAACCGTTTCATGGTTTATACTAACCATAACGACTGGCTTGACAGTGAGAAAGGGGTTTTGGGTGATGGGACTTCAGCTGAAACCTGGGGTGAGGCTAAATACCGGATGTGGTTTGATGCTTCAACTAATGATGGTAAGGTGAAGGGAATCTGGGCCTTCGAGATTGGTGGGATTGAGTATGGTAAGCCGGGTTCTATGGGTAAAAGCGTTGGTGGTAGTTACTCCGGTGATGCCATTAATGTCGAGACTCGCTGGCTCTATACTGACTTTCAACTTCCTTGGGTTTGCGAAAAAGCTCGCGTCCGCATGGGGTTACAACCGTTTAAGGTGAATAGCTACCTCTGGGCTGAAACTGTAATGGGTGTGACCACTGATATTTCCGCAGGTCCGGTCAATTTGAATTTTGCCTGGATTCGACCCTATCGTGATGAGACCAAAGATCCCGATAACGATGTCGAAGATCTTGATGCTTTCTATGCCCGGGTCAATTTTAAGCCAGCCGATGGGGTTAAAGTTGGTGTCTTCGGAGTCTATATGACTGGTGATCCGGATGAAAGTAATCCCGCTAACTTCAAGACCATAACATCACAGTATTACCAGGTTAAAAAACTTGGCAATGAGACTGAGCTTGATCTCTTTAACCTCGGCGTTGATGGTAAGGCTAATTTTGGTCCGGTATTTGTCAACTGGGATTTGATCTACCAGACCGGTAGTATTGATGGTGCTAATTTCAGTGAGAGCTACAACGGCTGGGATTACAACAAGGGTGTGGTTAACGAAGATTTTGATGTTAATGCTTGGTTTGCTCATTTTGATGTTGGCATGAATGTCGATAAAATGAAATTTACCTATACCTTCTGGTACGCTTCCGGTGATGACGATGGTAGCGATGGTGATCTCGACGGTTTTATGACTATCGATCTTGATCGGGCCGACAGTATTTGTCTGATGGAGGGTGGTTACACTGATGATGACTACTATACTGAGAGCGTTGGCCTTCTTGATAAAGGTATGATTTTTAATAAGCTGGCCTTCGATTTTAAGGCCAGTAAGAAATTGAAGATTGGGGCTGCTGCTATCTACATGATGACCGCTGAGGATATCGAGTATGTCGACCAAGATGGTAAAAAGCGTCAAGAGGATGAGGTCGGAATCGAATTCGATGCCTATCTGAAATATAAGATCTACGACAATCTTGAGTTCGCAGTTAACGCCGGTTACCTGTTTTGTGGCGATGCCATGGATTTCTGGGAAGTTGATAAACGCGATGGTAGCAGTGACGAAGATATCTTTATTAGCACCATGCGAGTTCGGTATAAATTCTAGAGAAATTTGTCTCTGAATAGTGTAATACCCAAAAGGGGAAGCGGTTTAGCGCTTCCCCTTTTTTATTTTGGAAGAGTTGATGGCGTCGTAAAAATTTCGATCTACTGCGCTGTTGTGGTTTTTCAGGCGCTAGTTACTTTGCTTTTTACTTGAGCTGTAATCGTAAAAAGGCTATAGATGGTGATTGATGGTTGTTGATGACAATTTTTGCTGCTCATAGTCTCGGCTGGGGTCATTTCTTGACACTTGGCGGCTTTAAGGTTCGCGAAAAAACATATGTTAAATCCGCCATTTGTCAAGATGTGACCCCGTTAGTGGGGTGCAGTAAAATAACAATCTACCGGTTTTAGAATTAGAATTTTGGGGGAAGTGTTGAAGAGTAACTATATCTATAACTATAAGTTGTGTAAGTCTAGCGTCATGATAGGTTTCTGTCTTTTGGTGGTCACGCTGTGGGCTCTTTCATCGCCAGCTTTTGCCACTGACCCCGGGGCTCGTTTTAAATCTCTCTCCGGCTACCTTGTCCAAGTTGGCTCCCAGGGCATTGTCGTTGACTGTGGTCAAAAAGAGGGGGTCGCAGTTGGAGACCTGTTTGCAGTTTTACAAGCTGGTCAACCATTGATTCACCCAGTGAGTGGCCAGAGACTGGGAGTTCAAGAGAGCCTGGTTGCCTCTTTAAGGGTTGTGCGGGTTGAATTAGATTACGCTTTTTGTCAGCCGTTAAACCGCTATTTGCGGGTACCTTTACAACGTGGCTTTAAGGTTAAGCGCTTTGCTCAGATAAATTCAATTTTTATCGACCTGAATGGCAATGGGGTTGATCTGTTCTCCCAAGTTCGTGAGGCTCTGCCTCAACTTAACTGGGCCGATTATGGGGTCGGATTGCGGTTGCGCCAGTCTCTGCAACGGCCCGGGGGCTTAGGCGCTATGGGTTATGATCTTTATGTCGTTAATCAAGGGCCGAATTTGACCTTCTATGACGGTGATCAGGGGTTGGTCGGGGCTTGGAGTTCGAAACAGTTCTCATCTGAAGTTTTATCTCAAACTTTGGGTGTTGCGGTCGGGAGAGTTGAAAAGGGCAAATATGGGCTCTCGACAACTGATCGAGAGCGGGCTTTATTAATCAAGTACCGGCAGATGGCAGAAGTGACCTTGGTCGTCAAAGGGATGGATGTCGGAGATCTCGAGAATGACGGGAAAAAAGAGATTGTTTTTACTGATGGTGAGAAGATTTATGTTTATCAGATCACCAGAAATGGGCTTAAATATGTGTATCGTTACCACTTTGATCGTTGGGGCTCAATTGTTAATATTCAGGTTGGTGATATAACTGGTGATCATAAAGATGAAATTATTGTTAACACGTTTAAAGAGACTGAGGATGGTTTTTCCTCCTTTATCATCGGAAAAAGCAAAGGTAAATATCGGATTTTAGTCGATAATATTCCCTTTGTGGTGGGGCTTTTGGGCGGTAGCTCAGTTGCTGATAAAGGGGTCTATATGCTCGGCCAGGAGTTTGTCGAAGAGGAGCTTTTTGGGAGCCAGGTTTCACGGCTTCGTTTTGCTAACGGTAAAATCTCCTCTTTAGGTAAATTTGTTGTGCCGATGGGTTTTACTTTGCCAGGGGCTCTTTATGCCGATATCAATAATGATCGAGTAAAGGAGCTCTGTTTTATAAATAAGCAGAGCTTTCTTGAGATCTATCAAGGGGATAAGCGCCTTTGGGTCAGTGACGAACGTCTCGGTGGTTCATTGCACAATGTCCAGTATGAGGT
Source organism: Pseudomonadota bacterium (assembly GCA_030641485.1). Taxonomy (GTDB): domain Bacteria; phylum Desulfobacterota; class Anaeroferrophillalia; order Anaeroferrophillales; family Tharpellaceae; genus Tharpella. Next base: position 5,548 of record DAOWHJ010000060.1, on the reverse strand, counting down.
CGGTACTGAGAGGGTCAGCTACACTGAGAAGCGCCAAATTTGTTCACCATTACGGGCCTATGATATTGATGGTGACGGAGGCTTAGAGATTCTTTTAAATGACAATGAAGCCGAAATGTCAACCTCAATTGGTGAGTATGGATTTCTTAATCGGGGCCATATCAAAATGGTGCAAAACCGTGGTCACGGTTTTGTCGTCCGTAAACTAACGGGGGCCATTGACGGGCCCCTGCAGGGGATTCAGGTGGTTGACGGTGAGCTGGTCTGCGCTATGGTTAAACGCGGCGATGACTTGTTGAAACTCTCTGGCAATACTTACCTTCTCGCATTTCCGTTACCTGATTCTCGTTAGATCATACACTCGCTAAAAACTTCTCAAGGCGGTTCATGCCTTCGGCGATATTTGTCAGCGAATTGGCGTAGGAAAAACGTAAGAAACCTTCACCGTTTTTACCAAAATCGATGCCCGGAGTGACACCGACCCCTGCTTTTTCAAGAATCTCAAAGGCGAAGTTGTAGGAATCGTTGGTAAACTTTTTGGCGTTGGCGAAGATATAGAAAGCTCCGGTCGGCTCAACTGCAACCTCTAATCCGATTTCGCGGACCCGCTTCAGCGTGAAACGGCGGCGTTCATCGTAGATTTTGAGCATTGCGGCCAAATCTTTTGTGACTTCATTTGAGGTTAGGGCTGTGATCGCGGCTTCCTGGCCAAAATGGCTGGCAGAGATCATGAAGTTCTGTTGCAATGTTTGCAGTACTCGCATATAGCGAGGTGGCGCAATCAGGTAGCCCAAGCGCCAGCCGGTCATCGCGTAGAGTTTTGAAAAACCGTTAAAAACGAAGGCGTTATCGGTAAACTCCAAGATCGAGTGCTCTTCACCCTTATAGACCAATCCATGGTAAATCTCATCTGATAACAGGGTCACACCTAAACTTGCAATCTCCTGCATACGTTCTTTTTCGAGTATATTCCCGGTCGGGTTGGCGGGTGAATTAAGCAAAATTGCCTTGGTCTGAGGTGTGATACTCTCTTTTATAATGCGCGGTTCGTACTGAAAACCGTTATCCTCGTAGACCTTGATGAGTTGTGGGGTGCCGTCACTGTATGAGACGAAATTGCCATAACAGGCGTAGCCGGGGTCACTGACTATGACCTTGTCTCCCGGGTTAAGCAGGGCCGCACAGGCCAGCATCAGGGCTGGAGACGTGCCCGAGGTGACCAGTACCTGGTCGGGGCTGATCTTAGCCTTATAGCGTTTATGGTAGTGATCGGCAATAGCTTGTCGGAGCTCAAAGGTTCCAAGGCTGTGGGTATAGTGGGTTTTATCGGCCGCCAGGGCCTGTATAGCACTCTCTTTAATGGCTTTTGGGGTCGGGAAGTCAGGTTCACCAACTGAAAGGTGGATAATTGAGCGGCCTTCTCTTTCAAGTTCCTGCGCCCGTTCAAGAATGTCCATGGCCAAGAATGGCTTAAGTGCCTTGGCTTTGTGAGAAAAATTTTCGTTTTGCAATTTTGTTACCTCTTTATTACCTTAGAAATATTGTTGCGACTACTTTGTTACCCAGTTATTATGTGTTATGTGACTAAAGAAATTAGATTGAAAAATCAAGTGCAAAAAAACCACATTAGAATGAAAACACTCCCCCAATTTCAATGGCCAATGAAGAGTAAGTCAAGCCAGCCGCCGGGAAGCAGCTATCAAAAAATTAACTCGCAAGAAAAAACTTGAACTCATAGCAGAAAATCAAGAGTAAGAAAGCAGGCAGCGAGCAAAAAGTTTTTTAGATCTTACTTTGTGCTCGCAAACTTTAAACCTCTATACCTAATCCAAAGGCACAGCACTAAGTCCGGCCTGCCAAGCTGAACTCAAACTGTCGTAAAGCATAAATGCGGTGATCGGCTGATTTGACTCAATCACCATTGAACCCGCCAGTTTCTGACCGAAAAGAGCGTACATATTCACCCGAGTACTACCATTAACTGGAATTGATGCGTACTTGGTTGCGACATGTTGCCCCGCTTGGTTGTAGTATGAGTAGGTCAGGCTTGCGGCTGTTTCATTAGGGTTACAAGCCATTACCAGCGACCGCCAACTGCTATCAGCCGCCAGATGTGGTAATAGAAAACGTCGATGAAGATTTTTTTTCATATCCATATCAAACATAACATCCGGATTCACTTCTCCAATCAAGGCTAAGCCATCAAGATTGGTGGATGCTTCGATCTTGATCCATCCATACGTCCCGGAAGGCGTCTGCGCAACAAAAACACTCTGGCCTAATGCCGGAATGGTTTTGTTAACCGTATCGAGTAGATCCCCGGTTTCACTATAATAACTGACCTGAATATTAGAGCTTTGCTGGTCTGCATTAGCCAGGGCCATGCCCGTCCAAGATGCCCTACTGCAGTCATCAGTATAAAGATACGGAACATAATAGGTTTTACTATAACCAGGGTTTTGATTGTTGCAAATCCCCTCGGAATAGATTGTATTGGCGGCCTGAGCCGAATAATCGCTGCGGTTCCAAGTATGATCGGCAGCGATCTGGTTGTCAGAGAGATTGTAATAATTATAGAGAACCCGTCCGGGAGTATCGGGAACCGGATCATCCCAGGTCGCATCAACATGAAACCAAGCTGTGCAGAGATAGACCAGGTTCCAGGCATGAGATCCACCATTACCTTCACCAGAGACAATACTGGCCTGAATGCTACAACTGTCCAACATTTTAAACATCAACAATGCATACCCTTCACAAACTGCAAGCCCCTCAAAAAGAGCCGCGTAAATTGAGTGCCGAACCAGGGATGTATCATAAGCGACATTGAGAACAACCCAATCGTGAATAGCTTTAGCTTTTTCCTCATCGTTCATTCCAACGGAAAGAATTGACGCCAGAATCTGGTTAACCCGATTAGAGACCTCTGCCTCTTGCGCTAAAGTAGTATCGTATCGAAAAACAAAGGTGACGACTACATCGTTATTTCTCCCAGTGTAATTTGCATCATAACCTTGCCAACTAAATGCGAGATAAGCGTCACTCTTTTCAATTTCACCTATGGCCTGCTTAATCACATTACCAACATCAGTAAAAGCAACACTATACAGTAAATGCAAAGAAACATCTATTTCACGATTGTTCATGGCAGTGTGCAGGGCACTTTTAAAAGCAGCATAAGAGCTACAGGTAACAGTTGTTACCTGCCTATTTTCTAAGGTTCGCTGTTGAAAAAACAAATCACTTTCATAGCGATCCTGATAAATGGGATTGATTGCCCGCAAAGAATCTTGCAGGGCAAATAAATCAGGAGTAAAAACAATCAATTGCAAAATTAAAAAGACAAACGTTAGCAACCAGACACTGATTTTTTTCATTGTTTTCTCTCCTTACTGAGCCGGGATCGCGCTTAATCCCGCTTTCCAGGTTTTCTCATTGCTGTCATAAAGTAAAAAAGCGGTAACCGGTTGAGTCGACTCAATAATCATTGAGCCGGTCAGGGCCTGGCCAAAGAGACTATAGAGATTAACTTGGGCACTACCGTTAGCCGCAATGGAAGGGGAGGGTCGCGTAGCAACTAGAGAACCATCCTTATTATAGGCCTTAAAAGTAATATCGGCGGCACTGTTATTAGGGTTACAGATCATCACCAATGAGTTCCATCTTGTATCTGCGGCCAGATGGGCGAGCCGCAACCGGGTAGAGAGTGAGGTTTTGAGATCCATATCGAACATAGACTCAGGCGCTGACTGACCGACTAGAGCAAGACCTTTTAAAGCTTGAGTTGAAGAAATTTTGATCCAGCCTTCCGCACCGTCCGGGGCCTTAATTGCAAATGAAGCTTGACCGTTAGCTGGGATCTCTCGATTCTCAGAACCTAATACCGTCCCGCTCCTGCTGTAATACTCAAACAGAACTTGATTGCCCGCATTATTACGATTAGTCATAGCCAAACCAGTCCATCGACCAGCCGAACGAGAAAAATAGGGAATATAGCTTGAATGGCTGTAATCTGGATTGGGTGGGTTTGGTGATGATCCAGGAGTATACTCCAACCATTGTGTAAAAGCATACTTGTCAGCTGAAACCAAACGGCAAGCTGAATTATAGTTGGGATTATCACCGTTCCAGACCATGATCGCGATTACTCGGCGACTTTTGGTGGTAGAGTTATAAGTGTACAAAGGACCGCCATAACCACCATTACTCATATCGATAGTAGTCTTCAAAATTCGCTCATCAACACCTTCATAACCGATTGCAGTACCACTCATTCTCCACATATTACCCTGTCCGGAATAGCCCCCAACAAAGTCAGGATAACCGACATAATTGACATATCCCGTCGGTCGAAAATCAAACTCCAGAGGCATGAAAGTATCAATATCTGGAAACCTTTCCGGCATTAACAAGGCCCCATAACTATACTCAGGCAACCCGGTATCACGAAATTTTCCGTTCAAAACATCACTGGAGTCATGAATACTGCCAAAGGGTGCGCCAACCCACTGATTTGCATCATTAAAGTACTGCCCGGCAGTAACCACAAAATTACTAAACCACTTTTTTGCAGCAAAATCATAGAGAGTATACCCATATGTCACAACCGCATAGGGACTGATCAAAAAGCCACTAGCAAAGTACCATCCGCCAGACTCATCCTGCATATCGATATAGACAATATTTTTCCATGGCAACACCGTCGTATCGTTTATCTTCAACCGATCATCACTGCCGATTACAGCGCCACGAGACAATCCCGATTCCGCTGAATCTGAAGCCGATTCCATTCCCGCTCCTACGAGACGCGAAGCATTTAATAAAATTTCAGCCTCTTCAGCCCGCAAAAAACGGGCTTCGGGTTTTATCATCTCAAGCGCCAGTTTAACCTCTCGGTCGCCAGTGAAAAACTCATACTCTTTCCACTCATAAAGAGTGTTTTCGATAACCTGGATCACCAGATGACTGGGGGTATCGTCGGCAAGCCCTAGAGGGCAGTCAATAACCGGTAAATCAATTATCGACACCCCTTTTTGCTCTAGGTGGCCAGCCAATTCAGACCAGGGAACCGCCCCCGGAAAAGAAGCTGCAATGGACCAGGTTGCCCACAGAACCATCACCCCACAAATCATCAAGTTCTTGCAAAAACGATTCACTTTCACAGTCATAACCTTAATTCCTCAACTTTCTGATTTACCATAACAATATTAATTTACAAGTTTAATTGTACTTTTCATTACTAACCCCCTTTTCACTGACAATATAGCCAAGAAAACCACACCTGTCAAACAGATAGAGCCGGACAATCTCGTCGGCAATTGCCGGTGCGGCTGCTGGTTTCCTTGCCGAAACCACAATTGTGTTCAACTAGAAGAAGTTCAGATCCCAACTTCGGGGCAAGTCGGGCGGTTATGGTCAGGCCTGACGATTCCAGCTCCAATTATCGTTACAGTAAATTTTTCCTTTGCAATAAATTTTGATAAGGTACGCCGATGATACGGCTTCGTGTGGGAAAGTAGGTCGTTGCCAGGACTTTTTACTCAGTTAT
>DAOWHJ010000174.1 GCA_030641485.1 Pseudomonadota bacterium | reverse complement strand
CAACATGACCCGGTGTATCAATTATATTTATGCGATGGTTTCGCCAGAAACAGGTTGTTGCTGCCGAGGTAATCGTTATTCCCCGCTCCTGCTCTTGCTCCATCCAATCCATCGTCGCGGTGCCGTCATGAACCTCACCTAGGCGATGCGATATACCCGTATAAAAAAGTATTCTTTCCGTGGTTGTAGTCTTACCAGCATCTATGTGCGCCATGATCCCGATATTGCGATACTTCTCTATAGCGGTTGTGCGCACATTCTCAGCCTATCTTAAATAAATGACTACCAGCGATAGTGAGCAAAGGCCTTGTTGGCTTCAGCCATTTTATGCGTATCTTCACGCTTTTTAATGGCATTGCCCCGTTTACTGGCGGCATCAAGAAGCTCAGCAGCCAACTTCTGTGACATACTCTTCTCTCCGCGAGCACGAGTGTAATTGATCAACCAGCGAATCGCAAGCGCCATCTTCCGGTCTGGCAAAACTTCAATCGGAACCTGGTAGGTGGCCCCACCAACTCGACGAGATTTGACCTCAACTAGCGGCTTTACATTTTCGAGAGCACTTTTAAATACTGCGAGCGGCTCTTCTTCAACCCGTTCGCTGATCAGATCCATTGCCCCATAAAATACGCCAAGTGCAACACTTTTTTTACCATCTAGCATTAATCCGTTGACAAACTTAGCCACCTGCCGATCACCATATCTAGGATCCGGGCTGATCACTCGTTTTACTATATCTTTTTTTCTGGCCATTGAAACCCTCGAAAAATCACATTTCTACTTTCAAGTTTCACACTGTTTCAAACAGGTTCAAACCTATTTGCGACACTGAGAAAGGAAAATTATTTCGGACGTTTAACCCCGTACTTGGAACGACTATTACGACGGTCCTGAACCCCAACACTATCAAGTGTCCCCCGGATAACATGGTAGCGGACACCGGGAAGATCCTTTACTCGACCTCCACGAATCAGGACCACTGAGTGCTCCTGCAAATTATGCCCTACTCCAGGGATGTACGAAGTAACCTCAAAGCCATTAGTCAAACGCACCCTGGCAACTTTACGTAAAGCTGAGTTAGGTTTTTTTGGCGTTGTCGTATAGACTCTGACGCATACACCACGTTTCTGCGGGCTGTTTTTCAGAGCCGGCGCCGTGGTCTTCTTCTTGATCTTAACTCTACCTTTGCGAACCAACTGATTGATCGTCGGCATTATTTATCTCCGTTTAAAACCAAACCTTTAAATACTAACTACGCGAAAAGAGCCAGCGCTTATATCACCTGCATGACTACCTGTCAAGCATTTTCTGTTCTGCTTCCAACTCTTCTTCGGCAAAAACCTTATGCATCGATTCTAAATTACCAGTTGCGGTCACATTATCAGCCCACAACCCCAAAGCCTGCTCATAACAAGCAGTTGCCCCGGCTAAATCCCCAAGATAACGATGGGCCATACCCCGGTTGGTCAGACTTACTGAAAGTGCACGTTCATAACGCTCAAACGGCTCCAGTACAATCTTGTCCTCAGCAACCCCTTCCCGACTCTTTAACAGAGCTGCAATCACTTCTTCACTGGGCCGGTTACTATCAAGCCATTTCTGGTAAGCATTTATGCTGACATCAAAAAAGACCTGAGATCTTATTATCGAATCCGGATCTTGAGCTAAATCAGCGCGACTCTGAATAGTATTATCGTTATCACTTTTACCATAAATACCTATCCGCAAATGCACTGTCCCCAGTGCATTATTGACAATACCATAGTAAAAATCATCACTCAAATCGATATCAGGAATCTGGCGCAACATCTGCTCCGCCTTTTCATACCTTTTAAGCGCGCGATCAAACTTACCTCGAACCATCAGCTTTTCGGCATCAGAATAAACATTCATTGGCGCCTTATAGGCTGCATTCTGCCCGAGACTCTTATAGGCCATATCGCGCCAAAGGAAATAGACAGAGCCCGCAACTGTTATAAGAACAACCAGTACGACAATTTGCATCTTTCGGTTCAGATGCAGTAACTCTTTGCTCAATAAAGCCATGTGATCCTTTAATTTTCTCTTCTGTGAAACGGTAATTCCCACGAAGGAGCGCTTGTATACTCGCACTTCCCCAACTTGTCAACCTAATTTATACGCTGCTTCCACCTTCGACACAACCGCACACATATCTACCACACTACTATAAAGCCCATTAAAATCACCGGTACTCATTAAAACAACTAACTCTTTGCGGCCGGCTCGCTCTTTGAGGTTTTCAAGAATATCCTTGGCCAGCTGAAACGCACGTGCTGGAGCTTGTCCATGGTTGCTGATCGCCAAAGCCAACTGTTCCGTATCAAGTATTTCGAGCTTGTTCAGGTTTTTTGCACCATAAACCGGCGCTAATAAAACCTCATCGGCGGCGGCAAAAGCTGCCTCAAGCTCCTTTTGAAACAGATTACAACGACTGGTCGCTGTCCGCGGCTCAAAAACCGCAACCAGATGGTACTCTGCATAATGTTCTCGTAAACCATCTAAGGTTCGCCTGATTGCAGTTGGATGATGGGCGAAATCACTCACATAAATTGTGTCACCACAGCGACCGATAATTTCTTGCCGTCTTTTGACCCCGTTAAAACTCTTAAAACCCTTGGCGATTGCAGTTTGCAAAAACCCAAGTTCTTGCATCAGAATACCAACAGCCAAAGCATTCTCAGCATTGTGCCGCCCAACTGCGGCAACCTCCAAAAACGGCTTCACACCCTCGGGTGAGCGAAAATCAAACCGACCACCAGTAGCTGAAGCGTGAAAATTCAACAAATGATAGTCAGCATCATCGGCCCAGCCGTAAGTTAAAACTCGACAAGGCGCCTCGGGCAGCAACTCCCTCAGAACCGAACAATCAGCGGCAGCAATCAACAATCCGTCCGTTGGCAGAGCCTTTATCAACTGACGAAACTCGGCAACAATCGCATCAATCCCTGAGAAAAGATCAATATGATCCATTTCAATCCCAGTAATAATAAGGTGGGTCGGCCGATAGTGATGAAATTTAGCGTGACGATCAAAATATGCACTGTTATACTCATCACCTTCAAGGACAAAAGCTGTCCCTGAACCCAACCTGCAATTAGCAGAAAAGTTCAACAGTTCACCCCCGATCATAAAGGAGGGTTGCGCCCCACAACTCTCCAAACTCCAGGCCAGCATCGAGGCCGTAGTTGTCTTGCCATGAGTCCCAGCAACGACCAGACGACACTCCATTTCAACCAGAAACTCATACCACAAAGTCTCCGGTAGCGAGCGGCAACAAAGGCCAAGTTCGACGGCCCGAACCGCCTCGACATTACTGCGGGCCGCAACGTTACCAACTACCACCAGATCAAGGTCTGCATCTATCCGATCAGCCGCATACCCTGTCTGCAGATCAATACCGTGCCCTCTTAAAAGGTCACTCATCGGGGGATAGGCAGCGGCATCCGAACCCGACACCTTCCAGCCTCGACTTTTCAACATACTTGCCAAAGCTGCCATCGCAGTTCCGCAAATACCGATCAAATGTACTTTTTTCATAACTATTTCCAATTAGCTCCGGCTGAGGCCTCAATAATAGAACGACCATTAAAAGAGATAGCTCTTATACTTAATGTAATGATGCTGTCAATCTGCAATTCTAGAAAGTTTATGCGTAACCCCTAGAACTGTCTCCGAGTTGAAACAACGGTCGATTGTGTATATAAACCTGCAATCGCCTAAGAGGCTATTTCCCCTCTACTCTTGCCTATGAATGGACTCATACTCTTTCGGATAAAGTTTTTTGGCACACTCAGGACAGATTCCATGACTAAACTCGGCTTCTGAGTGGTCACGGATATATGACTCTATCTGATTCCAGTACCCTTGATCATCTCTAATCTTCTTGCATGAGGCGCAGATTGGTAAAAATCCACTCAACTGCTTTACCTTTGATAATGCACTTTGCATGTCCGCAATCAGTTTCTCTTTTTCCTGTTCGGCAAGTTTTTGTTGAGAAATATCTCTAGCCACATGCACAGTCCCCTCTAATTTCCCATCTTCATCAAAACTTGGAGAACAGGTAACCAATAAGGGTTTGCCAATGTGCGGGTCATTTACTTCAGAGGTAACAACCTCACCAGTTTCAATGGCCTTAACATGAGGACATTCCGGCCAGGGGTTTGGGGTGCCATGCATAACCTCATAACAATATCGACCAACCAGCTCTTCGGCATCTTGCCCGAGAAAATTAGCCAATGATTTATTCACCCGAACTAATTTCATATCTTGGTCATGAACCGAAACAAAATCACTTATCGTATTAAAAGTCCGGCTCCATTGGCGGGAGAAGTGCACCAATTCGTCCTGAATTTTCTGTCGACCCAAATTTTCATTCTTGAGGCTTTCATTAACCTTTTCAAGTTCTGCCGTCCGCTGAACCACCAGTTGTTCGAGATGGATTTTATACTCCTGCAACTCTTGCTCGGCGCTCTTTCGTTTCGTTATATCATCAATAAGCACGATAATTGATTTTAATTCTTCACAAAAAACCGGGATCATTTTTATCAATAAATATCTTCCGTGTAGAATGATTGGACTATGCTCTCCTATCTCAATTGCAGCATTTGTAATTTTCTTAAAGTGGTCAACAATGACATCTTTTTGATTTGCCGCAAAATGGTCAAAAAAAGTGGTTGAGATCAACTTTTCTTCAGGCGTCTTAAAGAAACCAATAGCAACCGAATTCACTGAAGCGATCTTTCCCGAAGGGGTTAGGGCGACAAAACCATCTGCCATATTTTGCAGAGTTATTTCAAAATTCTTTTTTGATGTCAGTAACTCTTTGGTGATTTGGCGAACCTGCACATTTTCAATGCCAAATATCTGCCTTGAAAGTTCCGCAGTATTCCTATCTTCAGCATATTCAAACACGGTCAAAATGTTCTTTATCGTCTCTTCTGCCGAGCCCTTGGCGATACAGGCATCAGCACCGAAACTGATAAAATCAATCTCCTCCTCGGCTGCTATGGCTGAGAGGATAACTAAAAAAACTTCATCATAGGCTGGCATTTTGCGAATTATCTGACACAATTTATCACCCGTTATCTTTGGCATGATCAAATCAATAATCATGATGTCGGGCTCAAACTGCTCCATAATTTCGATGGCAACCAAACCATCCTCTGCGGTTTCGACCTCGTAATTTTCTTTTTCCAGAAGTTTAGTTAAAATTTTCAGGGTGACGAGACTGTTATCGACAACCAGAACTTTTTTTCTCATAATAACCCCCTCAAATACTAGAAAAACTCGCAAACGTCGCCGAAACACCGCCCCTTGAACCTGAAGGGAAATGTTTGATATACCAAATACCCCCCATATCATACCTGCACCTTAAAAATCTGAGCGATTTTTTTACGCCGCCAAAGCTTCCATATGATCTACCTTTTTTCAAAAAATTAATGACTAGCCTGATGAATATGATAAGCAAGCAAAAAATATTCCTCTCACCCGAGACTAGAGCTTATCCTGATTGAGCATCTCACTTGAGGGTTTACAACTACTGTATACACATAGTAATTTCACAGGCTTAAGGGCGTCCAGCCCCCCCCTATTTAACTAATATCAGTTTGAATGTAGAGTCGCCGAACAATTTATTTTTGACACAATAATGTTACTTCTGACAAAGTTGATTGCAAAACAGTAAATCAGATAAAAACTAAGGTCAGGCTGAGCAATATTTTTTCCGCACATCCTTTGGGGAATGATGGACGTTGATGGACTCGTAAACAGTTCCAGGATGGCGTTGTCAGGGAAGTGGTTCTGTGCGTTTAGTCGGTAAGGTTTTCGAGTTGTAGTTATCAAGCAAACCTGTTAAGTAGACGCTGTTTATAATGATGAATGTAGTAAAATGTGGAGGCATACAACCTCACTCCATCTTCTTACTTTTTCGGCCTCTCACCCTCCCCCCGGGCAAGGCTACTTATTTGCGGGCAACGCCCGCGTTATCAGACACTATGAGCCTAGATACTATTTTCCAGGATTCAAATAGCCCTAACGAATTCACCTTCAACCGGCAAGTTGTTGAGGTTTTTGATGACATGTTGGAGCGCTCCATCCCATGTTATCATCAGACAACCGAAATGATCTGCACACTGCTGCGTCACTTCTGTCGCCAAGGTGACACGGTATATGACCTGGGTTGCTCAACGGGCACGACCCTGCTTGAACTGGCCCGACAACTTGACGATATGAATCTTTCATTTGTTGGCTTTGACAGTTCAGAGCCCATGATTGACAAGGCAGAAATTAAGACCAAGATGTTTTCCCATAAGCATGATGTCAGTTTTCAGAAAATTGACATTGTCGATGCCGACCTCAATGAGTGCGGTGCCGTTCTTCTCAATTATACGCTGCAGTTTCTGCGCCCACCGGTAAGGCCGCACTTCCTTAAAAAAATCTATAACGCCTTGAAACCAGGAGGTGTTCTCATCGTCTGTGAAAAGATCATTTCCCATCGCCCGGTCATTAACCGAGCCTATATCAACCTCTATCTCGATTTCAAACGTTGCCAGGGCTACTCCGAAACAGAAATCGCCAAAAAAAGGGAGGCCCTAGAGAATATCCTGATCCCCTTCTCAATTCATGAGAATCTTGACCTGCTCAAAGAGAGTGGCTTTTCTGAAACTGAATCCTTTTTTCAGTGGTTTAACTTCGTCTCATTTCTATCAGTAAAAAGATGACCATGAAAGACTACCTTGACCTTATTCCCGATGCCGATCAAGAACAAATTATGGCCTTGCGCAAGGCCTATCTTGAAAAGTTACGGAGTAGTAAAAAAGGGGGTGGCAGAT
>DAOWHJ010000179.1 GCA_030641485.1 Pseudomonadota bacterium | reverse complement strand
CAACCAGAGGGGCGACGTAATCAATAACAGCCGCAAGCGGCCGCCTTTGCGAGGGCAGTGTGATGAATACTTTCTGACCTTTTTTTACGCTGTCGGCATCTTTGCGATAGAGGTCAAGGTCGACCCAGACGGTGGTCAGGTCAGCTATCACAAATACCTCTTTTGTATCCGTGATTACTTCTCCCAGAGCAATATCTTTCTTAATGATGTGGCCAGTAAAGGGGGAGCGTACCGCAAACCGGCTCAACTCGGTAGCCGGGCCGGACGACAGTTCCTTTAGGTCAGTTTTATTGAAGTCTAAGATTTTCAGTCTCTGTTCACAATTTTTCAGCGTGATTTCAGTTTCGGCGAAAGCCTGCTTGGCGGCCAGGTGATCTTGCTCGGAGCTGACTTTTTTGCGCCGTAATTGTTTTTCACGCTGAAAAACAATTTCAGCTAATTCGAGATGTTTGATGGCACTCAGATAGTCGGTCTTGGCATCGGCCAGTTCCCGACTTTCGATGATTGCCATAACACCCCCTTTTTCAACAAAATCTCCAAGGGAGCGGTAAACCTTTAAAACAATGCCGGATACCCGGGGGACGATATGGGCTGTGCGGTCACTATTGAGCGTAATCTCCCCCCGCACTTTGACTGAAACTTCCAGATTGTTGGTTGTTGCCTTTTCAACGACAATGCCAAAACGCTTCATCTCTGCAGCCGACATGCTGACGACTGAATCAGGACAACTCTCCGGAATCGACGCCGCCAAGAGGCCGGGATCAGGATTTGCTGCGTGGTCATGACCATGATTGCAATTGGAGTGATCATCATGTTTTTCTTCACTATGTTGGTCGTGACTGTCGTGGCTGTTATGAAGACCTTCCTCTTTGTGACTGCTGCTTTTATGGCTTGCTTCGTCATGGTGATCGTTGTCATGATGGTTCTGGTGGTCATGAAGGTCGCAGTTCTGATGGTCGTGTTTGCTACTTTCCTGAGCCCAGAGTGCCTGCGGCCCCAAACTCAATGCGAAAAAGATAGCTATCAGGGCAATAATTTTTGCCAGGTTCAAGGTTTTTTTTTCTATATTTTTCATAATTTTCCTCGCGTTGTAATAATTGAAATAACTATTCAGGTTCTGTCTTCAAACTACCGGAATTGGGGTCATTGCTGGTACAAGGTGCGTCAGCACCCCAGCTTTGACTCCGTTTATAAGGGCGAAGCAAATTTCGCCGCTACCCGCTACAATTTAACTTCTGAATCATGAGCACCCGAATAGTTAATGATTAAATAGCTATTTTATCCGATCAATTTCTTGAGCTATCAAACGCTCGATGCTAATTCTCCGGTCATGGTACCTTTGCAGGCTGTCAACCAGTTGTTCTCGCAGCTCAATCAGGGTTCTCTGGGCATCAAGCACATCTAAAAATTCAAATTGACCCTGCTGGTAGCCATAATTTATCGCCTCAAAGGTCTCTTTTGCTACCGGTAAAATTTGTTCTTGCAAAAAGTTTACTTCTGCGGATGCAGCCTGGAAATCCTCATAGTTTTGGCTTAGATCAGTTTTAATTGCGATCACTATGGCTTGGTTTTCACTTTTTTGAGTAGAGACTTCAGCTTTTGCGGCGCTGATGCCTCCTTGATTGCGATCAAAAACCGGCAGGGCCATGGAGAACCCGAAAAGAAACGTAAAATCGTCAATATCTTCATGACGTTTGACGCCGGCACCCACACTTATATCAGGTACCGCGAGTGCCTTAGCCAGACTCAGTCTCGTATTTTGCAGTTCGATTTCGGTTCGCTGCCGGGCAATTTCAGGATTTTGGGTTAATCGTAGACCAATACTCGCCAAGCTCGGCGGCATACCTGTTTTTTCAAAGTTGCCGACAGCCTTGGTAAAATGTGGTTTAGTTGCTCCCCAGGTGGAGGCTAAATTATGGCGGGTGGCCTTCAGGGTGCGGGCATGGTTATTTAAGGCAATACGATTTTTGCTGACTACTATTTGGGCTCGACTCTTTTCCAGGGGCGAGGCCTTACCGGTCTGAACCCGGATGTTCACGGTGTTGAAAACCTCCTCTGACAGTTCCAGGTTCTCTTGGCCCAGCTGCATTCGTTCCTGGGCTGTGAGAAGTTCAAAAAAGGCTTTGTTGGCAGCCGCTAAGATGTCGAGACGGATGGTTTCATAGTCCCATCCCGCAAGATCACGTTCAAGGTTGGCGATTTGCAGCCGCTGGGCACGTTTGCCGCCAAGTTCGATCAGTTGACTTAATCGCATAGAACTTTCAGCTGATTTAAAGCTACGAGTCTCGTCTTCGCCCAAAATATTTTCAATCCCTAACTCAATTTCCGGGTTGGGCAACAATTTTGCCTGTCGTACCACTCCCTGATGAGCCTTGATCTTCCAGGAAAAAGCAGCCATCTCGGGGTTTCGGGCCAGGGCCAAAGTCAAAGCTTGGGAAAGAGTCAATTCGGCTGTCTGAGTAAGAGCCGGAAACCCGTCGCTGTTTTTATCCTCATCGGATGCTTGATAGGTCGGCAGATTTGCTCCCCACGGCCTTTTTTCAGGTAAACCGGAACCCGGTTCGGCAAACCCGTTAAAAGGGAGGGAGATAAACAGGGCAACCAGAAGGTATTTGAAAATGGTCACAGTTATCCTCCGTATTTTTAGAGTAAATTGAAAGTGCAATTAGATATTCAGCTTTGTTATGATTGACGTTTAAGTTACAGCGGAAATCAGCGAACTTTGCTATAGCTTTATAGTGTGTAGAGAGGGGGGGGTAAAACTCAAATCAGAAGAATAACGCTTTGCCGGAGGGCAAGAGATGGATTTAGAACTGAAAGG
The DNA here is from genome assembly GCA_030641485.1 of Pseudomonadota bacterium. Lineage (GTDB taxonomy): Bacteria > Desulfobacterota > Anaeroferrophillalia > Anaeroferrophillales > Tharpellaceae > Tharpella. The sequence continues at coordinate 1,373 of DAOWHJ010000179.1, read as the reverse complement.
GGTGTGAGGTTGAGAGAGATTTTTTTTGTGGAAACGACTAGAGGCGTGCAGATTGAAGGTTGGAAAATTGGTTTTAGACTAAAATTGGGGCTGCTTTTAAGCTGTTTTCTGCGTGGAGCAAAAAGCTGCAACGAAACTTCAATATCATCGCAAGCCGAACAGCAACAGTTTTCCGGAGTAAGGTGAAATACATTTTCCTGGCCGTGATTCTGACCAGAATGTTTGTCTCCATGATGCTTATGGTGACCGTGAAGATGCTCGGTCAGGCAATGGTCACCGCTGTGTAAAAGTTCAAGCTCAACGCAACCATGCCGGTCAAAACAGATAACAGCCCGACCCAGACCGCCGCCAAAAGAACAGAAGCAGGCCATGATTAGAAAATAAGCAATTACTTTTTTAGGCATTAACAGGGGCAAGTTACTAAACCTTAAATTGAAAGTGGCTGCATATAAAATAGCAAAGCAAATGAACTTGTTTTGCTATGATGGAACATAGGTGCAATTAATCAAACGTTCTCCTACTATCTTGGTTGGTTATTATTGTCAAGCGATTTCCATCTTCTCCTTACCCCTTTAACTTAAAAGTTCATGCGCCCTTTTTTGAATGAATCCCTCAATAATTTTTAAACGACATGCCGGTAAATTATATCTTGAATGTTTTTTGAATTTGAAATTTAATAGGTTCTGCAACTTTTTATTTTGTGCGTCGCTGATTATCTCTTTGGCAAAGGTTATAAAGTCTTGTGAAGTTGCCATTAATCTTGTTTCAGCGTAGGCTTTCACATCTTGTAAATCATCTTCCATGGCATAGTTAAAAAGCGATAATCCGTTGTCAAATATCGGAGCTGCATCTACGACTCTATTGGTTTGATTGTTTACCAGCAGGCCAAAATTGCCAAAATGCCTATCTTCATTGCAGATAACTGCATCAAAAATCAGCATATCCACTAGCGACTCATAATATTTATCACCCAACTCTTTATAATAGTTTAGAACTGCTCCCCACCCACCTTCTGTCACCATCCGACCAGCTGGAATATAGGAAAACTCTTTACTGGTAAATAACCGACATGTTGAGAAAAGTTGTTTTCTCCATTTATGTAAATTGTATTCTACGGCATTCAGCTCCATTGTCCGGGCAACTTGAAAGGCGTAAAACTCGGAATATGGTTCATTGCCGGTGTTTGCGGCACCACTGGAACCAGCCTTGTAAAGAATAATCTGACGATTTATTCGACGCCAACATTTAGCCAGCATGCCACCGGTTGTCAGCTCTGGTGTAGAGGCAAATCCACTTTGTCTGGTTTCTCCATGCCCGGTATAAGCAATCAACGATAATATACGGCTAAAACGATTGTCGTATAAGTTGAATTT
>DAOWHJ010000006.1 GCA_030641485.1 Pseudomonadota bacterium | reverse complement strand
GGTTATGGTCGAGAGATCATTAGCCATATCTTTAGCCTCAGAACGTAATTCCGTACGGGCACTGTCAAGAGTTTCTATAGCAGCATTAATGGTGGTCGTAGTAGCAGCACCTTCAGTATTCCAATCATCTGTGATGACTCTCGACATACCTAGTGATGTGTAATCTGCATCAAAGCCACTTAAGGTTATTGATGAGTCACCGGTCTCATCGAATGAAACCTTCAAAGTTTCATCGGTCCCTTCGAGCAAGTTAACCCCTTTATAACCAGAATCCCCTGCAAGCTCGTCAATCTGATCCATAACCGCATTAAATTGAGTTTCCAAACTGTTAATCTCAATTGTATTCTCTGCAGAAAGAGCCGATTGGGCCAAAGATTTAGCCGATGCGACCAAGTCCGTAAGTGCCTCAATACCGTTATTACCAGCCTTAACCAGTTGGATTGCTTCACCCATCTCATCTTTACGACCTGCAAGGTCACCCGCACGCTGGCGATGGCCTTCAGCCGCAAAATAGGAGATCGGATCATCAAGAGCGGTCTGAACCTTATAACCGGAACTCAAACGACTAGCGGTCCTGTCCATCAATTGATTTGTTTGCTGCATGCTGTACAAACTCTGCCGCATTCCCGAGGTCAATGAAATATCAGACATTTTGTTTCTCCTTTTCTAGGTTTTTCCCTCGACACTTCTTGTCAAGGTCAAAATGATTAATTTGCAATGTTAACTTTTTCCTTATAAATATTTTACACCTGCAACCTACCTTTCCCTGCTACCTCCTTTTTTTATTAGTTAGTTCTGTTCCGATCAAACGAACCTGGTTAATTTGTTTCATATATCTCTATTCGACAGCCTCAAGCAAAACTTTAGGAAAATTTACAACATTTATAAAACTAACGTAAATAATCAAGAATTGAGGTGCTAATTACCCGACTGGTTGATGCTAAGGTCGCCTCGTAGTAATTTTGAGCCGCATAATATTTCATTATCGCCTCTTCCATATCGACACTTTCAAGATTATCAATTGCATCTTTAAGATTTTGCGAACGCAAATCCAAACTCTCCTGACTCGCTTCAATATGGTTGCGCCGGGCAGCAACAGAGGCCCGTTCGGCGGTGAAATGGGTGAGGTACTCATCCATCTGGGAGACTTGCTGGTCGAGTACGCTTTGTGATGTATGCTGGTTTAGCCCTGTGTTGACAGAAAGACCTAAGGTCCCTGCGAGAACACCAGCGCTGTTCTCCTGCAGACTAAAACCATCATCTGAAACCAGAGTTACAGCGCCGTTGTTGCTGTTATAGACATCACCGCCGACACCTCCAGCAACGCTATCAACATTATTAAGCCCATCACCAGAAGCTCCGGGATAGTAATCGGCCGCCACCAAACCGGTCTGGGTCGAAGTCGCCACCGTAGCATCAAGACTGATCGCCTTACCGTTGGCCTCGGTACTGGTCAAAACCAGATTATAGTCATAAGAAGCACCATTATCGTCGATTTCCGGCTCATACGTCGCCCACACCCCGGTCTCGTCGCTTTCGCGGTTAATCGCTGAAGCCAAAGCGCGGATATTGGTTAACGCCGCATTGTTGGCGACCTCACTATCCCCAGATGGAACCTTGACAAAATCGACGGCACCAATTTCAACCCCGTTGATTTTCAAATCACCGGCAGCCATAGTTTGATTGGCCACAAAGTTCGGCAGTGCCGTTCCCGTAACCTCGGCCCGCAGCTGGGCAGTCACTCCGGTAGATGCAACTTCATCATTAATATTCCAAGCATTATTGGCAATAGCATCAGGACCAACACTACGTGCCACCCCGATGTCAATACCATTAATTTGCAAATCACCCGCAACTGCCAAACTACTTACCACAGGTAGCGGATATTCACTTGAAGTCAGACTTGATCCGTTGGTCTCATTCTCCATTCCGGCAATCATCCGTGAAAAGAGCTCAAAGATATCACGTGAATCACTATCCTGACTTTTATCTTTACTGAAAACACCTTCAATCTCACGACCATCGAGGGTTGAGCCGCCTCCGACAACGTTAAGCTGCAAAGTTTGCAGAATCCCCACTTCCATTGAGATCTCACCGCCATCGCCATTATAAATGGCCCCGAGATGCGAAGTTGCAGTCGAGATATTTGAGTAAGCTTCACTCTCTCGCCGCTGATAGCCCGCAAAAAGCGAACCACCGTTATTAATCGTATTCGCTAACCCGTAAAGGCGATCCTCAAATTGACTCATCTCCTGGATAATCGTCTGCTGCATCGCAGCATCCTGAGTACTGGGCCACGCGGTCAACGCCCCTTTCGCGTCAAAAAGCACGGAGTGAGCCTGGTCAGTTACGGTCCCGGCGACCGCAAGTTGATTCTCACCTTGAACCATATTCCGGCCTAACTGGCTAATCTTGACATCCTCAGATTTATAGGTCAATACCGCCGTGGCACTAACCGGGTCCTCGGATATGCGGCTAAATTTTTTACCGGTTGAAACCTGTTGCAGATAGCGATCACGTTCTGCCGCCAACCGCGAGAGATTACTATCAACATTCATATAAAAATGGTTCTTAGTTGTCCGTATCATAATGAAAACCCCCGGTTTCCACAGGTTAATAGCAAGCTGAACAAAAACCTACACGTTTTTCCTGCCGTCTGCCCACTAACCACTGAATTAAAGCATATCATTTAAAACTTGCATGAGTTCATCAATGGTTGATATCATACGGGCGGTCGCCTGATAGGATTGTTGAAATTTTATCAGGTTTACCATCTCTTCATCAATCGAAACCCCGGAGACCGATTCTTCACGAACATTTAGCTGATCAAGTACCAAGCGAGACTGACTTTGACGTGATTGAGCCGTATACGAGGCTGAACCGACCCGACTGATCAATGAGGTGTAATACTCACTGTAGGTATAGCGTCCGTCAACCACCTGCTTATGTTGCAACTGAGCAATCTCTAAAGCAATTTTATTGTTTCCCGGAACCTCAAAATAGTTATCCGAGATTGCAACCTTATCCGGATTTTCAAGATCTGAATTAAGCTCCACAGTCCGGGCTGCATGCATCCCGAATGAGAGCTTAAAAGTATCGTTTTGTAAAGGCGCAGTTCCTGAAGCAAAATCCAATTTAAGATGATAGCCCTTATCCGGAGTCAAAGTCGGATCTTTAGTATCATTAAAACTGATGACCATCTCGCCCGCACTTTCGACAACTTCATATGAACCCGAATCAAGGTCAACCCCAGTCGTCAGGTTACGAATTGTAAATTCCGGAATACCACCATTATTATTATAATCACTGGTAAATCTGATCTCAAAATCATCATAGTTGGCCAATGTCTTCCAAGCAATCCCTTCCGGGGCTTCTGCACTGCTAGAATCAGCATGAAACGAGATCACCGCATCACTCTCATTCTCCTGGCCCGCAGCCAGGTCGATACGATGATCAAAAAAGATTGCACCAGTCTCAGCATCAAGATTGTAACCCTGAAAATGAGCCTGGTTGAGATTAAAGATCAAAGCACTGGTCATCCGATTGAGATCATCCTGAGCCTGAATCAAAGTGTCCCGGGCATCAACCCAACCCTTCATCTTGCCACTACCTAAAAAATCATCAAGCGGCACCCCTTCGTTACCGAAATAAGCGTTATAATCACCCTGATCATTGGCTTCGCTCTTGAGATGATAGACCTCACTGCCTAAAACCAACGGCTTTCCGCCCTGCAACATAATATTGAGCTGCCCGGTATTATCCTCGTTATAGTCAATATCTACCAACTCTGAAAGATTAGAAAGTAAAGCCAGCTGTTTATCCCGCAAATCGTTGTTCTGACCACCGTTCACTTCGGATTCCAAAATTGCCAGATTCATGGCCCCGAGACTGTCAGCCATCATATTAATATCGTCAATCCCTTGGTCAAAATAGTCGTTAAGCACCTGACGTTGAAAATTAAGGTCTTCACCCATCGAATTCAAGGTTGCAGCCAACACCTGACTTTTACTCGTCAAGGTTGCCCGCTCGATACCACCTTCGGGCTGATTCGCAAGGTCTTCCCAAGCCCCCCAGAACGCAGCCATCTGTCCCGCCAGGCCATTACCATCAAGATCATTAAAAACCCGCTCAACACTGTCGAGACCTCCGGCCAGAGATTCCCACATCCCCTGATTTGACTTCTCATAATTAACTTGACGAAAGAGAAAGCGATCATACAGGGACTCAACCCGACTAACCTGAACCCCGGTCCCCCGGGGTCCCGAGGCACTAGGAATTGGATTAGTTGTCTCAAGATAAGCAACCTGGCGTCGATAATCAGGATTGTTGGCGTTAGCAATATTATGCCCGACAATATCAATCGAGGTCATACTTGCCTGCATCCCGACCCTGGCAGTATTCAATGCATTAGAAAGGCCGACTACCATTTTAATTCTCCATCCTTAATGATCATGAAAAAAAGATCAGTTTTCAATCTGCTCAAACTGCACTGCTAAATGTAATCCCGCTGTACAAACTACCATGATCTGTCATTTCACCTTTGCCATGGTAACTGATCGTAGCTGGAAGCAACTGTTGAAAAAAATCACAAAACCGCCGATTGACTACCTGAAGAGCCCCTAGCGATTGCCTGATTGAAATACCACTAGCCTCTATTTTACGGTACAGTTCCGCGATAGCTGAACCCTTCAGACCAACCAAGCGCCGAATTTTAGCCGGATAATTGGAAGCCAAGAGTTCACGCAACGAATCCACCTTGATCTCAGCCAAGAACTCTCTTTTTTCACCAGATATCCTTTTAAGATCTGAAGAAGATTGTGCTCCGCCGGCAAAAAGTTCCGGCAGTGCCGGTAACTGACCAAGCTTAAGACTTTCAGCCAGCCCTTGATAAAAGCTCGCCACTTGCCTTAAAACCATCACCTCACGCTCCAACAATCGGGCTAGTTCCTGATAGTGCCGCAACATATATAATCCTTATTAGTCAATTACGGGCAATGCCCGCGTTAGGAACCAGCTAGCTCTAAAACACAAAAAGACCCGGAAATGTGCGACAATCCCGGGCCTTGCGAAAATATAATGTATGATTTTTATCTAAGATCCTCGACGAAAAAGTCAAAAAATCTTAGATCCTAGAACCAGGATTCGAGACTCATCTCCTTAAACATCCTGGCAGCAAGCTCGCGGCTATCAACCTTGAGCGAACCATCCTCCAAAGCGCTCTTGAGCTCAGCTATTTTCTCACTGCGAATCTCAGGTGCATCTTTGCTGAGCTCAGCCAAACGACCAAGATTATTGCCTTTAGAGGAGATGCTCACCTGATCACCCTGAGCCTGGTTTCTACCGGCTCCGGCAACAGTCTCTCCCTTTCCGCCCCCGGATTTCCGGGCAGCATCAAGCGTCTTAACCGCATCGCTATAGAGGACTGAACCTACATTAGTTATCATACTCATATCTGCACCTCTCTTTAAGCTGTCTTGAAGTATTCTAATTTTCCAAGACATCTTCAATGGTCGGAAAACTCATTCGTCCAAGTATATCGACCAGGTGAGATAGAACTTTAGTGATTTTTTATTTTTTTTCGCCCACCCCTCCCTGAAGCTGCTGATAAAGCATTTTCGCCACCCCCATCTCCTGTCGCGAAGCTAGGGTTTCGGCTAACTGGTTGTCAAAGAGCTGTTGCCAGGTGCGAGTGGCATTACTGGTTGGCAGAAGCCCATCATCCGGGACAGTCTTACGCATCTCCTGCAGGAGCGTGTTAATAAAAATTGCCTCAAATCCCTGGCAAGTCTCTTTTAACTTCGCATCCCGGTCAATGTGATTCTTATCAGCTTCGGCAATATCAATATCAGACTGTAAACTCTGCCTCCGGATATCAATCGCGGCATCATTTGCCGCCGCCAAACCAAAACTTGGGAGAATCCCGCTAGGCATTTTTTTCCTCCTGAAAACTCCCCTGATAGATATTTTGCAATGCCCATACCAAGAGAAAAAATAGTTATATAACTTCCAGCTCCGCGTGCAGAGCCCCTGAAGCTTTGATCGCTTGAAAAATAGCAATCAAATCACGCGGGGAGACCCCAATAGCATTTAGGGCTTTCACCAGGTCATCGATATTGACTCCGCGCGGCACCACTATGAGTTTGCCAGGCTCCTCCTCAACCGTAACCTGCCTATCAACTATAGCCACGGTCTCACCATCCGAAAAGGCTGGCGGCTGCGAAACCATCGGCATAGCCGAGATCTGGATGCTCAAATCACCATGGGCTACGGCAACAGCATCAAGCATAACATTGCGCCCGACAACTACAGTTCCTGTACGCTCATCAATCACCACTCGCGCCCGAACATCTGGCGTAACCTGAAGGTTCTCAACTACCGCAAGAAAAGGAATCAAGACCCCGCGCTCGCGCCCCGGTGGCGTAATTTCAATGGTTGCCGCATCAAGTGGAATTGCAATATTTTGCTTAAAGGTCTCATTAACCACCTTTGCCATCCGCGAAACCGTCATAAAATCGGGCATATTCAAAGTTAAAATAATTTTCCCATCGATAAATATGGTCGATGGTGGTTCCCGTTCCACCATTGCCCCGTTTGCAATTCTTCCCACCGTCGGGTGATTCTTGGCCGACTTACCGCCACCACCACCAAGACTGAAGCCACCCACCGATACCGGCCCTTGCGCCATCGCATAGACCCGACCGTCTGGCCCACGTAAAGGGGTCAACATCAAGGTTCCACCATGCAAACTTTCAGCGTCACCGATAGATGACACCAAAACATCAATACGTGAACCGTTACTCGAAAATGGTGGTAATTCAGAGGTCAACATCACAGCGGCGGCATTATCAAGATCAATGCTCGCTACATCAACCGAAATCCCAAATTTATCAAGCATATTGGCCATCGCTTCGCTGGCGAATTTACCTTTCTTAGTATCATCGCCGGTGCCATCAAGACCGACAACCAAACCATAACCAATCAGCTGATTACTCCGCACCCCTTTTATATGGGCAATGTCTTTAACCCGAGCCGCCATTGCTGAACTCAGCAACAATAAACTAACAAAAAAGACACAAAACAGTTGCCCATAAAATTTTCGCATAACCCCTAAACTCCTAATGCAGGCAAACCCGCAAACAAGTGACTCTTATCAGAAAGTTTTATTGTCAAAAAACAAGCAAACAACCTGTAAGGCACTAAAACGGCCAGACCAGATCCAACACTTTTGTCCCCCAACCCACCCCCTGCTTGGTACCAATCGTACCATTGCCGCTGTATTCGATACGCGCATCGGCAATCGCCGAGGAGAGGATGTAGTTGTTGGCCGAGATATCGGTAGGCCGGATAACACCCGATACCGTCACATAGTGATCTTCATTATTAACCCTGGTAAAATGAGTCCCCATGATGTGAAAATCACCATTCGGCAAGACCTCAGTCACCCGGGCGGCAATCTTTGCCGTCAGAGTGTTACTGCGCTCAGTCATCCCACTACCAGCAGTTTTATTGCTGCGCTCAACCTCAAGCCAATCATCCATACTCCCGAGATCGCCAAGATACTTTTTTAAGGCAAACAGTGCTGGCACAGAATATTTTGAACTGTTTTTGCCATCACTTGAGGTCGAGGCCGCCCCGGTACCCCTAAACTCTTCCGCCACCAAAACATAAATAATATCATCAACATAGCGGGCTCTGCGAGAATTGAAAATCTGCACAAAATCACCTTGGCTACCCTCTTCCAGATTGATCAAAGAGCCATTACGATAGCGCGGAACCCGCCGTTTGGCAATTTGCTCAGAGACTGGGGCGTTGGGCTTGATTACCGGCACTGCGACCTGAGACTGCGGGGAATGGTGCCCACAACCTGTAAATAATAAAGCTCCTACCACCATCACAAAAGCACTCAACATACACCAAACTCTCTTTTTCTTCATATCTCCACCTGCTGTCAAGACTTAATAAGCTACAACCACCTCGCCGGGCGCAACCACCCGAGCCTGGTAATATTTTTTTGAGGAAGGATTCTTTACTGTAATAATATCCTGCAGAGCACCATTACCCATCGCCACGCCCCGGGTTGAGACCTTGACACCACCCAGATCCAAAGCAACATGAACAAGTTCACCGCGCTTAATCATACGAAATGACTTAAGGCGCTTTGCCGGCAAAGGAGCTCCGGCTTTAAGGTTACAAGTCAACTGATAGACCATCGTTGGTGAAATATAATTTAAAACCTCATGTTTCAGACTCTGACAATCAACTAATTGACTGACAAAATCAATTCGGCGCACCGGCTCTCCCCGGCTAAGATCACGTTGGGCTAACAATACCCGTTCCTGGCCTCTAACCCTGACCTTAAACCAACGTCGTGACTCACGGCCTCCATCCAGGACCAAACCCAACTGTACCGGCACCACCCCGTTGCGGCGGTTCCAGCAACCAACCTGAAGCACTGAAACCCGGGAACCAACACTGCTTCCAGACAACCATCTCTCGATATCTCCAAGCCCTTCAACCTGCAAATCTTCGATCCCGGCAAGCTCTTTCGCAACCGCAGTCTCAATCTCCAATTGACACCGCTGCAGCAAACTCTCCGGCTCTACGGCCAAAACCGGAACTGAAAAAAGAAACAACAACAAGCATAAACTTGCAACCTGAAAATAGAAACCTGCAGGTAAACTTTGTTTGCCAAAAAGTCTCATCTAAATACCTTCAACTAACTAGCGCTTTAATGTGTTGGCAGTTTTCAACATCTCATCAGCAGTCTGAATCGATTTTGAGTTTGCCTCGTAGGCACGTTGGCCGACAATCATATTTACCATCTCTTCCACGACCGAAACATTTGACATCTCTAAAAACCCTTGACTCAAAGTCCCCAAGCCATCGACTCCCGGAGTTCCGGTAGTCGCGGTCCCGGATGCATCGGTCTCTCTAAAAAGATTACGCCCGGTTGCTTCGAGTCCAGAGGGGTTGGAAAAACTCGCGAGCTCGATATTTCCGACCGTGGTCGACGTGGTTTGACCGGCCTGAATTACTGACACCGTGCCATCTGCAGTAATCGTTATCTGGGTCGTATCACTGGGAATATTGATTGCAGGTTGCAAGGCGTGACCATCAGAAGTCACCATATTACCCGTACTATCAAGTTTATAGGCACCAGCTCGAGAATAACCGGTAGTACCATCAGACATCAAAACCTGAAAGAAACCGTCACCTTCAATCGCCATATCAAGCTCGTTGCCGGTCTCTTGATAGTTTCCCTGGGTAAACACCTTGAACACCGCCACGGGCTTGGTCCCCAAGCCCACCTGAATCCCGGTGGGGATCTCCTCTCCGGTCGCTGAAGTCGTCCCGGCCCGGGTCATCGTCTGATACATAAGATCCTGAAAATCAGCCCGACTCTTTTTAAACCCAGTCGTATTGACATTGGCCAGGTTGTTGGCAATAACATCAATATTTAATTGCTGCGCGGTCATCCCGGTGGATGATGTAAATAGCCCTCTAATCATTTTTCACTCCTAAGCCACCAATCCTTTGGCTGCTAGTTTATTAAGCTCATCAATACCGGTAATCGCCTTCTGCTGGGCCTGATATTGGCGGGCAATTTCAATCATACCAACCATCTCTTCTAAAATATTTACATTTGAAAGTTCGCGCACACCTTGACTGACAATAACCTGATCAGCTACCTCAGGTGAACCTGAGGCCAAACTTTCGACAAAACCTGAAGCACCAAATTTTTCCAGACCCTGTAAGTCGGCAAAAGTTACCAGACGCAAAGCCCCGGCGGGCTGACCATCAACCAACACATCGCCGAGCTTACCAATTTTAATATCACGAGCAAGACCCGGAGTCTCACCCTCCAGGATCAACGGTTCATCTTCCTCACCGGCAGTCATCACCTGGTCTCCTTCAATCGACACTAATTCACGTTGCTCATTAAGACGAAAGTGACCGTCTCTTGTGTAATATAGCGTCCCATCAGAAACCCGCTTTAGAACAAAAAAACCCTCGCCATCCAGCGCCATATCAAGTGGATTACCGGTATCCTGCATCGCTCCAGTCTGAAAATCTATCCAATTACCATCGTGCACCGCAAAAGCATTATGTTCAAGAATATTACACTCCTCACCCTTGGGCCGATTGGTGCCACTAACCTGATCATAGACCGTCGCAAAGAGCGGCACATCGCGCCGGAACCCCCCGCTATTAACATTTGCCAGATTATTAGCAGTTATCTCTTGGCGCCTTTCATTGACCAAAGCCCCACTTAACGCACTATATATTTCATGATTCATTTATGTCACCCATAAGAGCCTGTAAGGCCCTAACTCGGCAATAGTTCTCATTCCTCTGACCCTTAAAGAGCTTTTTGCAACAACTGTACCAAGAATAAATCAGGATTTTTTCACACGAATAGTTTGACAAAATCGCCACTGGAAACTATTAAACTTATGGAAAACTAAGAAACTTAAGGGAAATGCAGTGAAGAGGGGACCAGCCCATGGGCCGTGACAGAAAAGATGAAGAGCTAACCTCAAACATGGAAGATTACCTTGAAGTAATCCTTAATCTACAACAAGAACAGAGGGTTGCACGAGTCAAAGATGTCGCTCAACGCCTCAATGTCAAGATGCCAAGTGTCACGGGTGCAATGAAGGGATTGGCTGAAAAGGGGTTGGTAAATTACGAACGCTACAGTTATCTTACTTTAACCGCAGCCGGAGAGAAGATTGCACAGGAGATTGGTGAGCGTCATAAAACATTCTACAGTTTTCTGACGGAGGTCCTACAACTCGACCACAACACCGCCGAACTTGATGCCTGCCGCCTTGAACATGCGACCAGTCGCAAAACCTTTGCCAGGATTAAGGAGTTTACCAATAACTACAAAAAAGACTAGGAGATTCTCAGTGAGATATCCTTGCCAATCAAGCCGTCGAGCTTGGCCCCTGCCGGAACCAGCAGGGTTATGACACGATCTCCAGCTCGATCAGTATTTCCGAGCGCCCGTCGCTGATCATTGGGAAGTCGGCGGTTAACCCCACCATAAGGTACCGGAGAGTAACGTCGCGGACGATGCCGGCCCCGGCGAACATTAAGAACCCGACCGCAAACATCGACACCTTGCCGGTACGCCCGACCTCCAGAACGAGCCCGGTCTCCAGCTAAAACAGGCTGGACCACAACCTTGGGAATTGGGATATTATTATCAAACATTGCCATTTCCTCTAAAACATTATTTACCACATACATACACGGTATAGCTATCGGCAATCCCCACAAAAACGTTACTCTTTTTTACTTTACTCGCCCATCAACCCTGATGCCACTCCTTTAGACGGTACTCAATTTTACGCACACTGATCCCTAACTCACGCGCCGCTTGAGCCTTGCTGGGACAACGCTCGAGTGCCGCCAAGATCATCTGCTTCTCCATCGCCTTAATCGTGACTCCGGCAAATGCAGGCATCAAGTCCCCTTTCAGATTGCAGCCTAAAACTAAAGAATCAACCACATTGTCGGTTAGAGACTCCGGCAAATCAACCACCCCGATCGGACGCTCTTTCGCATAGATTACAGCTCGCTCAATTACATTTTCAAGCTCACGCACATTTCCTGGCCAAAGCATATTTTCGAGCAGGCGCATCGCTTCGCGATCGGGATATGCTATATGCCGCCCTTCACGCTCAGCAATTTGCTGACAAAAATATTTCACTAAAAGGGGCACATCATCAAGTCGCTCTCGCAACGGTGGCAGGGTAAACTGAATCACATTAAGACGATAATAGAGATCCTCACGAAACTCTCCCTGCGCTACGGCTTTTAGCAAATCCTTATTAGTCGCCGCTAAGACCCGGACATCAACGTAGTGAGTCTTCTCGCCGCCGACCTGCTGAAACTCACCAGAAACCAGAACCCGAAGCAATTTAGCCTGAACCGACAACGCCATATCACCAATCTCATCGAGAAAAATGGTTCCGCCATCAGCCAGAGAGAATTTACCCTGCTTATTGCGTACGGCACCGGTAAAAGCCCCTTTAACATGACCGAAAAGTTCACTCTCCAATAAGCCCTCATGCAGAGCGGCACAATTTATAGCAATCAAAGGCATCTCTGAACGAGCCCCATGACGGTGCAGAGCCCGAGCAACAAGCTCTTTCCCGGTACCAGTTTCACCCTCAATCAAAACCGTAGCCATCGTCGGCGCCACGTCCCGCAATGCCCGAAAAATTTTCTCCATCTTCGGGCTCCTGCCAATAAAATCGACCTGAGCTTCTGGTTCTCTCGAGACCTCACGAAAAATTCGGTTCTGCAAAAGAAGTTCGCGTTTTTCACGAATTCTTAGAATAACAATCTCAAGTTCGTCAATATTAATCGGCTTTAACAGATAATCATCGGCCCCGGCTTTCATCGCCGCCACGGCATCGTCAACCGTGCCTTGGCCGGTGATCATGATTACATTAATATCCGAATCTAAAATTTTAACCTGCTGCAACAGTTCCAGGCCATCAATCCCAGGCATTTTCAAGTCCGTCAGGAGCAAATCTGCTGACTCTTTTTTGAGATGATCCAAGACCAAGTCCGATTGGCTGAAACCCTCCACCTGATAGCCATCCAGCCGTAAAAGCTCCACCAACCCGGCCACGGCCCGGACTTCATCATCAACAACAATAATTCTGAACTCTTCCGGCCTATTCATAACCGTTCACAACCTTTGGAAGGGGTAAAGTAACCGTAAAAATGGTACCATTTTCATCACTGACAAAAGAGAGTTCGCCGTCATGGGCTTTAATTACATCTCGACAAAGGTGAAGCCCAATCCCGGTGCCGCAGGCCTTGGTCGTATAGAAAAGATCAAAAATTTTAGCCTGACGGGCAAAGGGAATCCCTGGGCCATTATCAGAAAAATTTAGAACCACCCGATTTCCGGCCACCCGACCCGAAATCTCCAGGCAGGGGTTCAGGGTCTGAGCTTCAATCAGGGCTTCAAATGCATTCTTCATCAGATTCATAAACGCTTGCTGCAATTTGTCACAGTCAGCCCTTAACGTAATTGGCTCTCCCTTCAGATCCAACCGAACTTCAATTGCTTCTTTTAGTGCCTCCTCTCGTAAAAGTCCAACCACCTTCTCAAGTTCTAAGAAAGGATCGCAATCGTAGAGAGTCAGACACCGACTCTTCTGCATTTTAAGAAAATCACCCGTCAATGAATTAAGCCGGCGACTCTCGGTCCGCACGACTTCAACTACCCGCAAAAAGGCAGCAGCTTCAACTGTTTCAGATTGAGTCGCCATCCGTTGGAGAAGTGACATCTGAATTTCAATTGAGTTTAAGGGGTTACGAATTTCATGACTTAATTCAGCACTATACTCACCCATCGCCGCCAGACCCTGGAGCCGAGAAATCTCAGCAAAAAGATCCGCCCCTTCACTCTTATCAACACAAACCGCAAGCCCATAATCGACTTCGCCACTAATCCCGATTAAGGGGTAGTTCGCGAGCGAATAGACGTGGTTTCGGCCATCGATATCAAGCAGAGTAAAGTTTGTGTGTGAGCTTTTACGAGAGAAAAAAACCTGCTTCAAGGAACAGAAAGGACAAGTCGTTGCATTCTCAAACAGAGCCTGATGACATAACTTACCAATTGCATCATCAACCTTTATTGAAAACTTTGCCAACGTGGCCGGGTTCATATAAACCAAACGAAACTTACGATTTACTACCCACACCGGATCAGCAAAGGCTTCGAGGAAAGAGCGAAAGTGGTATCGTGAAAAAAAATCAACCATAATGACTAGGAGACCGTAAGGTACTAAACAAAAAAAGGGTGAGAACCGCCGACAAACTCTGTTGCCTTAAGCTCCCACCCCGATAATTTCAAACATGTTCTGGCAGCTACGATAAAGCAACCAAAAGCCGTGCTCAACCACTAAAAATCTTTTCCAGTTTTTCCTGCATGGTTTCAGCCGTGAAAGGCTTGATAATATAGTTGCTAACCCCAGCTTTTACAGCCTCGATAATATTCTCTTTCAACGCTTCTGCAGTAACCATCAACACTGGAGTATCCTTGAGATTCTCATCGTTACGAATATTCTTCAAAAGCTCAAGGCCAGACATTTTCGGCATATTCCAATCGGTAACCACCAGATCAAAAGCTTCCGCTTGAATCTTCGGCCAAGCGGTAGCACCGTCATCAGCTTCTGTAACATTATTAAAACCAAGTTGCCTGAGAATGTTCTTGATAATTCGCCGCATTGTCGAAAAATCATCGACAATGATGATTTTCATATCCTTATCCATTTAGCCTATCCCTCAATTTGTCTATAACCGTGTATTTTCTAAACTAATGCAACAAAAAATTCAACCGACAAACGCTGTCCGCAAGCAATAAAAAACAACCTGCCCTCAAAGCTCTTCCCTTCTAACTGATTTTTTCATCCGGCGCAAGGATTTTATCCGGTTTCGCAAACGAATAATCGCCTGGGTTCGCATCTGACATACC
This sequence comes from Pseudomonadota bacterium, assembly GCA_030641485.1. GTDB lineage: Bacteria > Desulfobacterota > Anaeroferrophillalia > Anaeroferrophillales > Tharpellaceae > Tharpella. The sequence continues at coordinate 5,254 of DAOWHJ010000006.1, read as the reverse complement.
CGTGATTCGCTAACCTCAAGAACCTCACCGACCTCCTTTAAATTAAGCTCTTCAAAATAGTAGAGCTGCAAGACTATACGGTCACGTTCACCAAGCTTATCGATCGCTGCGGCAAAATGCTCCTTTAATTCAAGTTCCTGACAGAGCACAAAGGGGTCTTCGCCATCGATCAGGGCGACCATCTCCATCGGGTTACGGGAACCTTCCGAATCAGCCGCGGCCAAATCATCAAAATTAACCAGCGAGATACCCCGAGCCCGACCCAGCAGTTTATAGAACTCATCAAGATCCAGTTTAAGGACCTCAGCAACCTCATAATCTTCAGCCGGACGACCAAGTTTATGCTCTAAAGAAGCATAGGTGCTCTCAAGCAGGTTCGAATCATTACGCAGACTTCGAGAAGCCCAATCCTGACTCCGAAGATCGTCGAGCATCGCTCCCCGAATCCTGAATTCAGCGTAGGTTTTAAATTTGATCTGACGCTCTGAATCGAACTTACCAACCGCGTCGAGCAACCCCAATACCCCTGAATTAATAAGATCGTCAACTTCAATACTATCTGGCAGTCGCGAAACCAGACGGAGGGCCAGGCGCCGGATCAGAGGCAGATACTCTTTCAGCATCACCGCCTCATCCAAGACAAAAGTTCCCACTCCACATGCTTGTTCAGTCACGATTATTACCACCCTGTAAACGCTGCCAGAAATAGTGCAATCCACCACTCCGAGAACGCACCGGTAGACGTTTTAGACGTTTGGCTGTATCGACAAAAGCGCAACTCGCTGGAGACTTCGGTCGGAATTCAACCACTGCCTGCTGCCGACAAACTGCCAATGGCACATTCGCATCTTTAGGAACATATCCCAAAAAGATCATGGAGATGTCAAGAAATTTCTCCCCGACCCGACTCAATTTATTGTACACTTTTCGGGCCTCTTCCTCACCAGTGACCTGATTAAGCAAAAGGTAGAATTTCTTCTCGCCATAATTGTTGCAAAGCACTTTCATCAACGCATAAGCATCAGTCATTGATGTCGGCTCCGGGGTCGCCACCACCAAGGCAACATCAGCAGCCCGAACGAAACTGGTTACCATGTCGGAGATCCCGGCGGCAGCATCAATGAAGAAATAATCTAGCTCTCCCTCATAGCGCCCCAGTTGCTCCATTAAAATTCGCTGTTCATGAGTACCACTGTGGGTTACCTCCTGAATCCCGGAGGCTGCCGGAATAATTTTTATCCCATTGGGGCCCTCAACAATAATCTCATCCAGACTTTTTTCGCCACTGAAAAGATGGCTGAGATTATACTCTGGCGCTAACCCCAACATCACATCGAGATTCCCCAGACCAAGATCGGCATCAAGCACCATCACCCGCTCGCCCATTGCCGCCAAAGAACTGGCCAAATTTATAACAGTATTGGTCTTACCAACCCCACCCTTACCGCTGGCTACGGCAATCACCTTAACTGAAGATGCTGTTTTTTGCAAAGCCGATGCCTGATCCATAAAATTATTCCTCTTAACCAACGCGAGCACTGCCCGCATTTAATTAACCATCCACTATATCCAACAACAGATCCGCCAAACGTTCAGAACTGGCGATTTCGATATCATCAGGCACCTTTTGCCCATTGGTAAAGAAGCTCAATGGCATTCTCGCATAGCGCAAACCATTTAAAATCGAGCCATAACAACTGGTTTCATCCAACTTGGTAAAGAGTAATGCCGAGCAGCCGAAAGGGCGAAAATGAACCAGATTTTCCAAAAGATCCTCTTCCTGTAGACCTGCCGTCAACACTAAAAAGGTATCTCCAACCACCACCTTCAAAACCCGACATAGTTCAGCTAAGCCTTTATGGTCGCGAATACTGCGCCCCATAGTGTCAACCAAAACTCGATCAAAACCAGCAAAACTATTGAGCGCCGCAAGCAACCCTTTACGATCCTTAACAATTTCAACCGGCATCTGCAGGCGCCGGCCATACTCCAAAGTCTGAGCCGCTGCCCCCAATCGATAAGTATCAACTGAAATCAGAGCAACTCTGTCACCCTGACCCGAGAAAGCTGAGGCTAATTTTGCCAAGGTAGTCGTTTTCCCCACCCCGGTCGGCCCGACTAAAGTAATAACCCGGGCCATTTCCGCTCTACCCCGAACCTTAACCTGGCGCATTATCTTACCAGCCAGTGCTGCCTTGACCAATTCACGGGCAAACCCTTCAGATCTCTTCAGAGCCGAAGAGCTACCAATCTCTAAATGCACCTGGGTCAACAGATCATGCGCGATCTCAGCACTTACCTTGCGGACCAAAAGTTGAGTCAAACATTCGGCAAAAGCGGGGTCGCTCCAACCCTCATTCAAGCCACTGCCCACCAAAAGACGGCCCATCATCCCTTTAACCGAAGCCAGCTCACGCTGCAAGCGATCATAGTCAGCAGGAAATGAGTTTGCGACCGGAGTCGGCTCGCGCACCTCGACTAAGGGTTCACGAACAACAACCTCCACCGGTGTTCCCCTGGTGACCTGCGGTCCAACTTTTCTTTCGACCTTAAGGCCGGGATCATAGTCGATTGCAGCCAATATTTCAACTCGGGACTCGGGCGCTCCATCATCCCGCTGCGACGTCTCCAGAATTACCGCATTGTCACCAAAAGCGAGCTTTATTTCCTTGAGAGCGGCATTGCTGTTCTTACCGTAAAACCGCTTAATGCGCACTGCCACCCCCAACGCTACTGCCAACTCGGCCCAGAGCCTGAACCGTTATCTGCGCCGGTATCTCATTATGCGAAAGCACGGTCAAACCGGGAACAAAGCGCTCAAGTAAACGTTTAAGATGAAAGCGCACAATCGGCACACAAAGTAATACCGGACGCGCTGAAACCTGATCAAATTTCTCCTGCAACCCGCGAAACTGCTCAACCATAGCATAGACGATACTGGGGTCAAGGGTTAAAAAAGCACCGTGGTCAGTTCTCTGAATTGAGGTATTGACCTGCTCTTCCAAGGCGGGCTCCAAGGTCGCAACATAGAGGCGATCATCGGCAGCAAGGTAAGCCCCAATAATCGTCCGTGAAAGATCCTGGCGCACATATTCAGTCAACACATCGACATCCCGCACCTGCGTACTATAGTCGGCCATGGTCTCTATAATTGTCATCAAATCCCGAATTGAAACCTGCTCACGCAAAAGATTTTGTAAGACTTTCTGCAAAGTCCCCCAAGGCACCACCGAGGGGACAATATCATCGACCACCTTGGGATAGCGCTTGGAAAGATTTTCGACCAGTTTCTGCACATCCTGACGACTGAGCAACTCGTGGAGAAAAAGTTTGATTTTTTCGACCAAGTGAGTTGCGACCACGGTTGAGGGGTCGACCACAGTATAACCTGCAAGTTGCGCCCGTTCACGCTGACGCTCCTCGATCCACAACGCAGGTAGGCCAAAGGCTGGTTCAGTGGTGGCAATCCCCTTGATTTCAGTACTCCCGGGCTCTGCCCCCATGGCCATACAGTATCCGACCAGAATTTCTCCCGCAGCGACCTCATTTCCCTTGACCTTAAATGAGTAACTATTTGGCTTTAATTGAAGATTGTCGCGAATGTGAATGGAGGGCATGACAATCCCCAAATCAATTGCAAACTGACGCCGAATCAGCTTAATTCTCTCTAAAAGATCACCACCCTGGGCCTCATCAACCAAGGCAATCAGGGCGTAGCCGACCTCAAGCTCCATCGTATCCATAACCAGCAAATTCTCAACCGCTTCAGGCTCCTCCCGTTTCGCCGCCACACCCTCTTCCTGCTCCCGCTCTGCCATCTCAATTTGGGCCTTTTTCTCGACCTCCTGCTGCCGGGTCAGCAAAAATGCACTCAAGCCGATCAAAGCTGCCAAGGAGAAAAAAGATAGTTTCGGTAAACCTGGAATCAGGGCAAAAATAAAGAGCGACACTGCGGCCAGACTCAAGACTTTAGGGTAAGCTGATATCTGACGAACAAGATCGCTTCCCATACTGCCTTCAGCGGCTGAGCGCGAAACCATAATACCCGAAGCTGTAGAGATAATCAGGGCCGGGATTTGACTGACCAAACCATCACCAACCGTCAAGGTTGTGTAGGTGGTCGCGGCTTCGGCCATCGTCATACCCTGTTGCATAACTCCAATGATAAAACCTGCCATGATATTGATCAAAGTAATAATAATCCCGGCAATCGCATCACCGCTGACAAATTTTGCGGCACCATCCATGGCCCCAAAAAAGTCGGCTTCCCGACGAATCTCTAAGCGCCGAGCCCGAGCTTCACTCTCACTAATCATGCCCGCATTAAGATCGGCATCAATCGCCATCTGTTTACCAGGCATCGCATCCAAGGTAAACCGAGCCGTTACTTCAGCTATACGCCCGGAACCTTTGGTAATAACCATAAAATTGATAATCACCAAAATGGCGAAGATAATTGTCCCGACCACATAGTTACCACCAACCACAAACTGGCCAAAAGCTTTGATCACCTGCCCCGCAGCGTCGGTACCCTGATCACCGTTCAAAAGAATCAGTCTGGTTGAGGCAACATTCAATGAAAGCCGAAAGAGAGTGGTCACCAACAACAGGGCCGGAAAGATCGAAAACTCTAAAACTTTGATCAGATACATTGAAATCAGCAAAATAATTATGGCAATACTGATATTCATCGCCAGCAAGGTATCGAGCATGATCGTCGGTATCGGCACAATCATAACCATCAGGATAGCGATCACGGCAAAAGCCATAATCGCATCCTTGCTCAAAAGCAGACTTAAAAAAGAATTTTTTTGGGTTGTATCAGCCATCTAAATCAAAATACCCCTTATGATGCTGCGCCATCCCGGCGATAAATATATGCTAAAACCTCAGCTACGGCCTGATAAAGATTTTCGGGAATCATCTGATTAATCCCCACTGTTTTAAAGAGAAGTCTGGCCAAAGCTTTATTTTCGATTACGGGGATTCCCTGCTCGCGGGCAATTTTTTTAATCTTTTCAGCCACCAGACCAGCACCCTTGGCAACCACTTCAGGGGCCTCAGACCCATCCTGATCGTAAATCAAAGCGACGGCAATATGGGTGGGATTGGTAATCACAACATCGGCCTTGGGAACATCCTGCATCATGCGCTGACGGGCAGTACTCATCTGCATACTCCGAATCCGGGCTTTAACCTCCGGATCCCCTTCCTGTTGCTTCATCTCATCTTTAATGTCCTGCTTGCTCATCTT
>DAOWHJ010000152.1 GCA_030641485.1 Pseudomonadota bacterium | reverse complement strand
CTAATGAAGATTTTTATCCTGGTTGAGTTTCAGCATTGCTACCCGAAGCTGCTTAACCGTAGCCTCGGCAAGTCTGTTGCTGGCAACAAAGAGATGTTCGGCAATCGGCGGGGTGGCCACCAACGTTCTCAAGCCCCGGGGTTTAAACTTTTGATATACCGCCTCTTTAACCGCACCCGCGATGAAATCACCGGCCAAAACCCCCAAAGCAACATTCTCGTGGCTTCCTACAAACTGGTAGCGCTGATTGGCAATAAGGTGCGGGGCTGATTGTTGCAACATGAGCTTGGGGATGAGAAACCCCATAGTTGAGTGAGCGTCAACAAAAGCAAGTTCACCCTCTCCCAACTCAGCCAGAGAGGTAGCCGGATAATCACCTCTGACAACAATTACCCCTCTAAAAACCGGCGAACCATTAGTCTCCTGACAGACAATGAGCGGTTTAGGACCGTATTTTTCAACCAAGGCAACATATACTGCGGGACCGATATAGGCTATATCAAGCTGATCATGACCTATAGTATCGATATGTTCCTGGTAACTGCTGCCGACCCGTACAACCACCGGTCGGCTAAGTTCCTGACTCAGGTATGTCGCTAAAGGGCCAAAATTTTTTTCAATTTCAATATAGGAGAGGAAGGGGTGAACCCCAAGAGTCAGGGGTTCCTGAGCCCAAACCGACTGACTGGCGCTAACAGCTAATAAACATACAAACATGCAGATAAATTTAAAATGAGAGCTCCTGAGATTGGAAAATGAAACCTTCACTATCCTCATTTTTTCTTTCTCCAGTTATCATTGGAACAAAAATACTCTTACCAACCCCACACTGCGGACCAAACATCAAAACTTAAGACATCCCCTAAGGCATCACTAATGTATCGTGTATCGCACAGCATAACAAGTTCTTACACGACTTTCGGAACCACAGTCAACCCATATTTTTTGCAGCCAAAGTCGCTATGACGAGGTCGTTGTTGATAGCGCTAGAACTGTTATTTTACAGTCGGGATGGAACTCTGCATTCACAACATCTGATCCACACATCTTCACCTCCACCCATATCAACCGTTTGCACATTTTCCTAGGAGTGGTCGTCGTGGAAAACCTGACCATTGAGTAACAACTTAACATTGACAAAAGCACAAGAATAAGATACGTGTTTACCTCAAAAGATATCAATTTATCTTTCACCCTAACTTCAACATTTCACTAGTTGGTGTTCAATGCTCTACCGCCAATTCAAGCACCCCTCAGCAAGTTTGCGCAAAACCTTTCTGGTGATGTTCTCAGCACTGATTACTGTGGTTATTGTTCTATTTCTGATTTTCCTCTCCCTCAACCAGCAACAACTTAATAACTACTTTTCATCCAGCATCGAAGACACAACCATGCTACTGGATAAATCTATCGACCTGCACAGTCAACAAATGAAAGCAGAGTTTGGATCGGTCTCCACAAAGGCTCTGCAAATACACCGTAAATTTGAACAGATTTTGCAAGAATCTCAAGACCCCAAACAAGGTCTAATTGAGGCATTTAAAAGAGAGGCTGAAGAGAGGCTCGGATCTCCGGTTGAGGTCAACCTAATTGATGACCAGTTTAAGATTTTCAGGAGTACATTTTCTCCGGAAGTGGGGCTTGATCTTGATAAGATTCCCAGTGCCAGCCGAGCCTTAAGTGATGCCCGACAAGGTGACGGAATTAAACTGGACCTTCCGGTTTTTGAACCGTCAAGCCAGCTATTTCGGGCTTATACTCTCTCCCACGTTAGAAATGGCGGATTTTTCATTCAGTTGGCCATCAGATTGACTGATTACAATAAGTTTTTTGCCACTCTGCAGGAGATCAAACAAAAATCGACCTTGATAAAAGAGGTCGAAATCTACATGATTGAACAGGATTACCACCAAAAACCCTATATTGCTAGTTTTTCCAATTCAAAGCACACACTGACAGGGGAAGAAAAAGATCTGGTCCTGAAACTGCTGGAATCTCAGACCTTAACAACCGTAATCCAGAACGATCGTGGTGACGTGAGAGACTACTATCGCGTGGTTATTTCGGATTGGTGCAAGGTCCACAACTGTCCTGACTTTCACTCAGTTCTGATCTATCGCTTTCGGCTCGACCTATCGACACAACGAAATTTCATCAAAAACACCATCTTATTTGCCGGACTTTTTCTGCTGCTAATTTGTGGTGGCATACTCGTTGGCTGGCGTCACTTGCAACGGTCCTTGGTTACCCCGGTAGATGAAATGGTTGCAAACATCCAAAATTCGGAGTCGATTCAGAGTTTAACCACGGAAAAAAGCGTTAAAGAGTTGGTGTTTATCGCTAACAGCTACAACCACCACCTGCTCGAAATCAGAATTATAAACGAAGATCTTCACCTAAAGAACAACCAGCTCCAGGCTTCACTTGATGAGATTAAAACCTTGAGTGGATTATTGCCGATGTGTTCAAATTGCCATAAAATTCGCGATGACCAGGGCTATTGGACCCGGGTAGAACAATACATAAGCCAGCACCTTGCGGTTGATATTTCACATGGAATCTGTCCCGATTGTGTCAAAGAGCTCTACCCCGAGGCACACGCAAAACTGATCAGCAAAAAAACGAGCACTTGAAATTGGCCCACCGGGCTCGGCGTGAACCGGAACAACGAAAATCGCTTAAAACCGGACTCAGGACAGAAAGCAGCCAAGTCGCCAGTTGCTGGGAAATCCCAATTTTTTCGAGGTAACTCAAAAGACGAAAAAAGAAGGTTGTATTATTACCGCCAAGGGCCAAATCTGATTTAACAATAGCATCACGACCATAAGTTGTGTGTTTTTTCATCTCATCAAATTCTGCGCCAACTCAATTGCATCATCGCCATTGGTGGCGATCGATATTTCATAGTTTTCACGCAAGACCTCGCCAAGTATGGTCATATTGGCGGGAGCATCATCAACAATCAGGATTCGCTGTTTAGTAAGTATACTGTTCAAAGTATTATACATTACATTTTCTGTTGAAGAACAACTAACTCTTCTCGAGCCGGTTGAAAGGCGAAAGATTCAATTGCATGTTCAAGTTTTTTCAACGTACCGCTTACTTCTAGGGTCAGGAGTGCGGGTTTGAGTTCGTTAAACCGGGCGAGAGCCTGAAAATCACTCCTTTGCAATAATTCATCCAGTACAGCCAGTTGGAGTTTGACTTTTTCCAGGTCCAACGGTTTTGACAATTTTGTCTCTTCTTCGACCAGAGGCAGTTTTTTGATCGACTCCATGACTCTTTGCAGGTGGTAACTGAAATCATCGAACAGTTGGGTAAAATGATCATCCAGATTAGAGGTTTCACTCAAAATCAGAGGTTCCTCTAAAAGAGCTGCTGCCTTTTGCAGGTCAAAGGCTCCGAGATTACCGGCTACACCTTTAATCGTGTGGATCAGAAGACGAACCTTAGCACGATCATTCTGCACCAGAGCGGTTTTAACCTGACTCACTGTGGTCAGGTTATCACTGAGAAAACTGCGCAAAAGTTTTTTGTAGAGCTTGAGATTACCTTCCAGGTTTTGCAAACCTTTCGCCAACTCCAGACCTGGCAGAGAATCTGGAAAGAGGGCCAATTTGTCACCCTTTACAACCGCGGGGATGGCCCTTTTTACGCGTTCCGGCGCAATACAGTTGATCAAGGTTTGATCGAGTGACTCGATATCAATCGGCTTGCCAATATGCGCATCCATACCGGCTGCAAGACTTTTTTTCTCATCTTCAGCCATGTCATTGGCACACATAATATTGGCGGTCATGGCAATAATCGGCACCCGGCGGCCGATACCGCTTCCGCGCCGAACCGCTTCCTCTTTACGAATCAATGTAGCCGCGGTTAAACCATCCATAACCGGCATCTGGATATCCATAAGAATGGCATCATAATCTCTCTCTGCAGCCGCCTTAACCGCTTCCCGGCCATTAACCGCAAGCTCGACAATAAGGCCAATTTTTTTCAGCTTTTCCAGAGCCACCTGCTGGTTAATCAAATTATCCTCGACCAAAAGAACCCGGCATCCCCGCAAAATGGCCGGAGCTTTGCGATTAACCACAACTTCGACCGGTAAGTCTAAACTTTCTCCAGACATAGTCTTACCCCCATCTCCAACTGCCAAATCCAGGGTGAAGAAAAACAGAGAACCCTGACCAGGTGTGCTTTCTACTGCAATTTTTCCACCCATAAGTTTGATTAGTTGGGCACAGATAGTCAAACCTAAACCGGTACCACCGTATTTTCTGGTAGTCGAGTTATCGGCCTGGGTAAAAGAGGTAAAGATTCTTTGCAAAGTATCTTTTTCGATGCCGATACCGCTGTCTCTAAGCGAAAATTTAACCTTAACCGCCGAATCATCGCGTCCAACCTCTGCAATCGAGACTTTAACTTCACCCTGTTCAGTAAATTTAATCGCATTAGAGGTAAGATTAACCAAAACCTGGTTAATCTGTCTGGAATCACCCCGCAAAACTTTAGGCAGTCTGGAATCAAGATCGAAAACCAGATTCAGCCCCTTATCATTGCTCTGGCTGCTGAAGATAGTAGAGATATTATGAATAATGGTAGCGGGACGAAAATTGATCTCTTCGAGCTCTAAGGCTCCGGCTTTAATCTTGGAGAAATCGAGAATTTCGTCAATTACAACTAACAGAGCTGAAGTAGACTGCTGAATTTTACAGAGGTAATCGGTCTGTTTAGGGCTGAGTTCAGTCTCTAAAACAAGTTCGGTGTAACCGGTGATAGCATTCATCGGAGTTCTGATCTCATGACTCATATTGGCTAAGAATTCATCCTTAACCCGGGTCGCTGATTCGGCATCTTCCCGGGCTTCAATCAAGTTCTGCTCATTTTTTTTATGCTCTGTGATATCCAAAAATGTTCCCAGCATCTTGTATGGATTACCACTATCATCCAAAAACATCTCGCCCTGCGCATGGACAAAACGTAAGCTGCCATCAGGGCGTACAATCCGATATTCAATATCATAGGAATCTTGCTCGGAATTAAGAGCCTTATTCAGGATCTGATTAACAGCGCTGCGATCATCAAAATGGACCATACTGGTAGATGTTTTAAAATCAATCTTTTTGCCCTCAGGGTTAAGACCGTAGATACGATAGACTTCATCTGAACAGAGAATTTCATCATTGCT
>DAOWHJ010000138.1 GCA_030641485.1 Pseudomonadota bacterium | reverse complement strand
CTCCTACGCTACTACGGTATTCCGGTTTTTGACTCACTCGAATTAGCCTGTAAATCGATTGGGGTTCTGGCCGAATACGGCGGCTACCTGCGCGGCTACAAATCTAAAGCTAAATTTGTCTTCGATATGGGAGCAAAAGCAAAAAAACGCGGCCAGGAGATTCTCCACACAGCTCAGTCTGAGGGACGCACAGCCCTACTCGAACATGAAGCCAAAGAGCTCCTTAGCCTGCATGGTGGTATGGTCTGTCAGGACTGCCTGGCCCAATCCCCGGAGCAGGCCGTGGCAATGGCGGCGGGATTCGATGAAAAAGTAGTTATGAAAATCGTCTCTGCCGACATCCTTCACAAAAGTGACGCCGGCGGGGTTCGTCTCAACCTGAAGAAACCTGATGACATTCGCAATGCCTACATGGAAATTATCGGTAATGCCCGAGAGTATGACCCAGATGCCAATATCAAAGGAATATTAGTTGCCCCAATGGCCAATGAAGGCTTGGAGATAATTATCGGCACGAAACATGACGATCAATTTGGCCCGGTCATCATGTTTGGTATCGGTGGCATCATGGTTGAGGTTCTGAAAGATGTAGTCTTCCGGGTCTTGCCAATTTCACCCTACTCGGCCAGAAACATGGTTGATGAAATCAAATCAGTCAAACTTCTAAACGGTTTCAGGGGCCAGCCGGCAGTTGATCGTAAAGCGATTCAACGTCTGCTCCTGACCGTTTCCGAGATTATTGGTGCCTATCCTGAAATTCAGGAGATGGATTTCAACCCGGTCCTCGCTTACGAAGAAGGTCTGAATGTGGTTGATGCCCGAATCATCTTAAGACAGAGCTAAAAACCTAACCGGGGCCAGGCCCACTGCCTGTCCCCGGTTCGAAACACAAAACAGACATAATCCATAACGATCGATACCTATACACACTAAAGGGCTGAGCCCTACATGGCTCAGACACCCTAACGCAGACTTTACCTGCACGTCACTAACCACACTCTAAATAGAGAACAAATTGCTAATTTTTATCGTTGGGCTGACAGTTGGCCTGCTCTCCACGGTCTTTGGCTTAGGCGGCGGGATAGTAATGGTGCCAGCCTTAACTGCACTTGCCGGACTCTCTCAAGTTGAGGCAATGGCAACCAGCCTAGGCACAATTGTTCTGGTAGCTTCGTGGAATAGCTGGCGCTATCACCAACAAGGGCTGGTACTTTGGCGATCGGTAGTCTGGGTCGCACTGGGCGCTGCAGTTTGCGCCTCTATTGCCGGTTTTCTCGCACCACTGCTACCAGAAAAAATCCTCATTGGCATACTATTTTTTGTCTTACTCGGCCTCGCCTGGAAAACCTTCAGCCTCGGGCCTGTCAGTGCCAAAAATGGAGAGCATAAAAGCACAAATCACTTTGTGGCCCTGGGCATTGGTTCCTTAAGCGGTCTCATTGCCGGATTTACCGGGATCGGTGGTGGCGGAATCACGACCCCATTAATGCTGGTTACAGGTCTTACCCAAAACCGCACGGCCGCTCCCACATCCAATGCTATTATGATCTTTACGGCCGCTGCCGGGACCTTGGCTTACGCTCTCAACGGTACTTGCAACTGGCCCCAGATCGGTCTTATCCAGGCAAATCATTCACTGCTCCTGGCCACCGGGGCAATTGTCTCATCTTTTATCGGTATCCGCCTAAATCAACTTATTCAACTTAAGACCAGAAAGACCATCTTGGGCTTTATCCTGCTCTTCATCGCCCTGCGGCTCCTGTTTCAAATGATTGCCCACTAGGAGCTGTCCGAGAAAGTCTCTTGATGCCTTCATAAAAAGAGCTCCACACTGCCGCCACATATTTAGAAGTAACTATATGTCATTTTTAATAATTATCCACGAATTACACGAAAGGTTTTTCCGTGTAATTCGTGGATAAAAACGATGTAATATTATCATCTTAAAGATAGTTACTCATAAGTCACGGGGCGGCTAAGTAAAAGTTCAGAAGTACAACCTTTGGTTTTGCCGCCGCAACAATCCTTCAATCTCTTTTGCGGTACCCTCACAAACCTTACTTGAATGAGCGCCCTCCAAATACCAGCCACTCTTAACCGTGCCGATAAAACGATTAATAGAAACATCTGACAGGGCGGTGGGATCGTGAGCCCAAGCCAGCATCCCCTGAACCTGATCGCGGCAACTTAAATTCATGTCAAAACCATACTGAAAACCTTTACACGCCATCAATACCGGAAAATAACTGTAATCTCGATTTTGCGCAGACCGAAGTCTGAGGTAGGAGTATTCGACCACCTCCTTAACCATGCCCCCTTTATCTGGACGGTGTTTACGTCTCTGAATCACCCCTCTCAGTTCATTATTCGCCAGGCGTAACTCGCGTAACTCACCCGCCTCATTATAGCCAAGATCCCCGCCTAAAAGCAGAAGGCAGAGATAATCTTCAAGCTCGGGCTTTAATTTGCCAAAAGTAATCTTTTCAAAATTCACATGCAAGCTGTGTGGCTTAATCTCGGAAACAAAATTTATGACCTCATCGATATAGAGCGCAATCAAACCTAAATCCAGCGAAAGCGGCATCGAGAAACTGCGTGGGTAATCTAAACGCACCAGCGAATACTCAAAAAATCCTCCCGGCTGGGCCCAAATCCGAGGTAGCGACAAGAGTGAACGCCCGCGAATATGTGAATCGAGATAGCCTCCTAAACGCCAACTTATATCATCCAAAAAGAAGGCCTCATAGTAATGCATATTCTGAAATAGAGGGTCTGTAAGGCCACCCTTGAAAGGCTTATCGAAAGTCGCAAAACGACCCAGGTTGCTAAACTCAAGTTCAACCCCGGCAGGAGTCTTACCGGGCTGACTAAACTTGGCAAATTGCGCTGCTGCCAATTCAGCCATATCATTAAAAGATTGAAATTTATTTATTACCGAAACGCAAAGCAAAGCGTAAACGTATAGACTACGCTGATCATCTAAAATCACTTCGTCAATCAGAGACTCAATTATACTTTCATATTCTGATGCGTGACGATTAAAGCAGATCATCGCTGCTAGGTTGGGAAAAAAATCGTAATAGCAACTCTGGGGTTGTTCTGGTAATGAAAGGCGTTCAAGGCTGCGACGAATCCCTTGAACGTGAAAACCAAAAAGATAGTGCTTGAAAATAAGCCGGAGATAAGGACGTAAAATATCACGCCGAGCCCAGACCCGACGACTAATAACTAAGTGTCGAAACTGCTGGGCAGCAAAGATTTCAATATTCCGGCGAAAAGCGGCTACGGGAGAAATTTGTGCAACTGAATGTTGCTTTTTGAAGAAGAGGAAACGACGACGATAGGTAAGCCCAACAAATTCACGCAGTAGTAACATACGTTCATGCGCCGTCAAGCGTTGATAGAGTGCTTCATAACGGGTCGAGTGGAGCTGCTTCGGAAAATAGAGCGCCATTGTTCCAAAACTAAAAGGCTAACGCGAATAATCGACTACGACATATGTAACTATGTGTAGCTATACACCATAAAAACCTCAATGTCTATCAGGAATAATCTCCACGGCTATATTTTTCGACCTCAACCCGGGCCATAACCAGGGATTCTTGCATCAAATCAGAGAGCTCTCCATGTTCAACCTTGCCGATATACTCCATCATATCCTTCGAAACCTGGTCCAACACCTGAACTGTCTCCTTCATCTTTTCTGGATCGAGACGCTCACGATTAAGACCCTGACGATAACGGTCAAGAACATCGATAAGCTGTTCGGTATCTTGAATCCCCCTCTCACGCAAGTCAGACGCTTCCGGCAATTTATCCAAAGCGGTAATTTCATAAACCGGAAAACTTGCGAATCCGGGCTGAGTCGAACTACTTTTCCCGGCCTCGCCTGGGGCATGACTCTTCATCTCCTGATCAAGAAGTTTACCGAACTCACCCTTGATCTTCGCCTGTTCAAGAGGGGTCTTTTTCAGTGCTCCATCTATCTGGCTGGCGGCACCTAAATCAATTGCATCAATACTCATGGTAAAGCTCCCGCAGAGCCTCCCCTAACTTATCAAAGGAAAGCTGTGTCTGCTCTTTAGTTTGCATATTCCGGCAGATTGCCACACCTTGTGCGAGCTCATCAGGACCAACGATAAGAGTGTACTTGACACCATCCCTATCGGCCTTTTTGAGCTGACTCTTGAGACTTTTCTGCTGAAAATTCAAAGTTGCCACCTTAGCGCTGCGGTTAAGTTCCATATAGAGCGGGAAAAGCAGGCGTAAAGCCTCCTCGCCCAGTGGAACCAAAGCCACAAAGGGTGACGATAAAGGAGCCAGCTTATCACCGGCAAGCATCATCAAGCGTTCAAAACCGATAGCAAAGCCGAATGCCGGGGTCATCTTGCCACCGAGTTCAGCAACCAGGCGATCATAACGCCCACCCGCCGCCACCGCATTCTGAGCCCCCAAACCTCCGGCCAAGAATTCAAAGGTTGTACGGGTATAGTAGTCTAAACCACGCACCAACTTAGGATTGACCTGATAGTCGAGTTCAGCATTATCAAGCAGAGTACAAAGGCCAGAAAAGTGTTGCCGACAATCATCACATAAAGACTGATTAATTTGCGGCGCATCGACTACCGCCTCACGGCATGAAGGATTTTTACAATCCAGCGCCCGAAGTGGGTTTTCCTGCATTCTACGTTGACAATCACTACACAGCGACGTTTGGCGCTCAAGTAAAAAACTCTTAAGCTGATCCCGAAAAGTCGGCCGGCACAACTCACACCCCAAACTATTGAGGTGCAAAACGACTCCTTCAACTGAGAGTGTATGAAATAACTGTGCCAACATTAATAAAGTTTCGGCATCCTGAAAAAAACTCTCCTCACCAAAGACCTCCGCCCCTAATTGATGGAACTGACGGTAACGTCCTTTCTGTGGGCGCTCGTAACGAAACATCGGGCCCACATAGTACAACTTATTGATTTCATTTATCTTACCGAGAGAATACTGATTAAATGCCCGAACTACTGAGGCGGTTCCTTCGGGTCGCAAGGTTAGAGAACGATCGGAACGATCAGAAAAAGTATACATCTCTTTTTCAACAATATCGGTCTCACCCCCAATACTCCGGGCAAAAAGTTCCGTTGGTTCCAAAAGGGCGAGACGCAACTCGGCAAATCCGTACCCCTCAAGAAGATCACGAAACTTATCCTCGACCAAACGCCAGCGAAAACTCTCCGGCGGCAAAACTTCGTTAAAACCTTTAACGGTCTTTATCTGATTTTTTTTCATAATAATTATCTACAATATGTACCGGCTGGCACAAACTAACTCCTCTATCCTCAACCATCAATCAATACACCACAAAAAGTTTTCCATCATAACTTATCAGGACCTCATTGACAACTGGAAATTAGAGACGCCGGTAATTTATTAGTGAGTTTTCCGGAAATATCTGCTTTAAGGAAGAAGAAGCCATCCCTTTTGACAGCCCAGGTCTTGGCTTCAAGGTATTGAGGCGGGCTCTGACGACCGGTACTCGGTTGTAAAAACCAGCCCCCCGGCTCTATCGACACATCAGCCAAAGCCTGAGGCAGGGTTGAACCACATGGCCGCAACAGAGCTAACAGGTCGACCTGCTCAGGTAACACCGAGGGGTCAACCTGGCCTCCGCCCCAGATCAGAGCTGAAAACTCCCCATAACGCAGCAGCAGAGATGGCGCCATTCCTTGGAGTGACAAGGACGATGAAGTGGAAAACTCAAAATCATTTGCAGGCGGACCGACCACCTCAACTTCAACCCCATTCAATGAAAATGGACAAGAGAATGATGAAAGCTTTTGCCATCTAACCCCAAAACGATCTTTAGTTATACTACAAAAATTCTTGAACGGTGGATAGCCACTCCAGATCCCGTGGTACCAGATCTCCCGAACCTTAAAATGTTCAACCAAAAAGAGTAAGCCCCCAACCAAACCACGTTGAGGTTCGGTTAGAACCAACGTATCAATCTGTTTAAGTTTACGCCGCCAGCAATAGGGCGCAATTACATTTCTAGCAAATGAGAAAAAATCAGTTGAGTCCAGACTCTCAGCACTGCCACTCGGGCCACACCACGACCCACCATTAAAAAGTAGGGCTTCACCACCCGGTAGCTCAAAGAGTAAAACTTGGGGCCGGCCTCCGACAAAAGCGGCGACCGAAACCTGCTTTTTCTCTCGTTGGTTTTGCCACCAAGCCAAATCTAAAGTGAGGAGTGCAAGAAGCAGGAAAAGAAAACAACCGGTGATTTTCTTACTGCTCGCCGGGGTTAACAGCCAAGCGATTGTCAACATAATCAGCACTCCTAAAACAACTTCAGGGGAGCTCAGGGAGGCAAAATAAGTACGGCCCCCAGGAAGCCAGCTCAGGAGCCAGACCCCACCGGCGACCAAGCCCTCAAGAATTATGACCAGAGGCTTAAGCATCAGAGCCATAATGCCTGGGAGTTTAGCAAACATCAGGGACAACATTCCCAACGGGATAATCAACAGAGAGAAAAGCGGAATTAACAACATATTGGCGAACAAAGAGTAGAGCGAGATAAAATGAACTCGATTGATCAAGAAAGGAGCCGTAGCCAGACTTATTGCTAGAGAACTTGCACCGAGACAAAAGCAGTTCACAAAAAAAACTTGCAACCCCGGCCTAATCTTTTGGGCTGGCAACCACATCAACCACCACTTTTTTGCCCTGGGCACGACCCATAAAATTGTGGCAACTGCTGTAAATGATAGTTGAAAAGAGAGGGCAAACAGAGCTTCCGGCCAAATCATCAGGATCACTACCGCCGCCCCTAAAAGTGCTGAAAACGGATCACGAAGACGGCCAGAGAGCAGGGCCAAAAGAAAGCAAAATGCCATTATCCCGGCCCGGACAACTGGCAGATGCAGACCGGCTAAAAAGAGATAACCGGGCAGGAACAATATGGTTATCCCGGCCGCAATCGGAGTTGTTCCTGAGACCAAGCGCTGCCGTAAACAATTAGGAATAATTGATTTGACTAGAAAAAAGAAGAGGCTAACAACAACACTTAAATGGAGACCCGAAATAGCGAAGAGATGAAAAACTCCGAAATCTAAAAAAAGTTCTTTCGTTTTCGGGCTTAACTGATCGCGACTACCGATTAGAACTGCTTGCAAAATAGCAGCGCTATCAGAACTGCCTCCAGAGATTGAAAGTGCCCGATAAAGTGAACGCCGCACTTTCTCAATTAACGCTAGGCCACCTGAAAAACGCGCTACAATTTCAATATCGGCAAAACCAGCAATTTCACACTGAGCAACAATGCCAGAGAGCCGCTGGGTTCGCAAACGGCCACGTAAAAAAGGGTGCCGAGCCGCTTTAAGAGAGCGTAGTTGACCTTGAACAGCAACGACATCTCCAACCAGCGGCAGTCGTGGGTCATCATATACCGTAGCCGGAAGCTTGAGCAAAACCTCCCCATAACCTGACAGACGACCACCTAGAGGTTGTAGGCGAAGATACCAACCCCCATGAAAACCCCGAGGAAGAGCAGTTATTCGACCTAAAACCGATTCGGTCTTAGGCCCACTCTCTGCCAGCAAAGCTTGTGCAGTCAAAAAATTGGCCTGACGCAAAGCAATTTTTTGGGCTCCGAACCAAGCCGCAGCTAGGGTCAATAGAATCAACAGGGAAAACCGATAAAGACTAGGTCTGATTTTTTGCCAGCGCAGAAGGAGGTAGTAAAAAATTATCTGCAGGAGAGCTAAAAAAATAATTACAGAAGGTGCTAATTTATAACAAACTGATCCTACAATTGCCCAAACAACCACGGATAACAGTAGAAAAAGTGGTCGATAAATAATTTCACACACGAACCCCGCCATCAGCAACAACCTTTGCGTGATTGCCCCAAGGACATATCTGCATGAGCTCTCTAGAGCAAAAAAATCACAAGTAACAGGCAACAGCAAATCATGCCAGTTCCTGCTCAAGTTTTTCGACCAGTTCACGCGCCTTAGAGGTTAATGATTGGGGCATAACTATTTTCAGCTCAACAATCTGATCCCCAACCACAGCACCCGCAGTTGCACTAACACCTTTTCCTCGAAGCCGCATTTTTTGCCCATTCTGCGCCCCTTCTTTAACCTTCAACATCGCTTTACCAGTGAAGGTCGGCACCTCAATGCGCCCCCCCAGCAAAGCCGTTGTCAATGGCACCTCAACTGAGCAGATAAGATCCCGTCCCTGCATTGTAAAGACCCTATCTGGACGAACCTTGACGGTCAAAATAAGATCCCCTGCGGGACCGTTATTAACCCCGGGATGGCCTTTACCTTTAAGCCGCAACCGGGCATCATTTACGGTTGCAACAGGGATCTTAACACTAACCTGCTGGTTGTCAATTCTGAGTTTAAGCTCAGTCCCCTGAACCGCTTCGGCGAAATCAATCTCAACCTGGTGCTCGGCATTTCCACCTCGACTGGGGCTAGGAGCCCGCCCCTGGCAACCACCTCCACCGCCCCCAAATAGGTTGGCAAATATATCTGAAGGGTCACCGCCTTGACCACCAAAGCTACTGCCTGCCGATGAAAAATTACGACTGCCACCAAATAGGTCAGAAAAATCGAAGCCACCGGGGCGACCGCCAGGAAATCCTCCGCCCTGACGCTGAAAACCATCACCAAAAGTGTCATACTCCTGGCGCTTTTTATCATCACTTAATATTTCATAGGCTCCATTAAGTTCCTTAAATTTCTTCTCCGCCGCCTTATCATCGGGCCTCACATCTGGATGATACTGCCGCGCCTGACGGCGAAAAGCCTTCTTAATCTCGGCCGCTGATGCCTTTTTATCTACCCCTAAAACTTTATAAAAATCCTTACCCGCCATATATAAACACTCCAAACATGATTAAAATACGAATTACAATTGAAAGGCGCCGCCACAACTCGTACAGCTCGGCAAACACCGGGTACCAATATAGCTACGAAGTAATGATTTGTAAAGGAATAGAGGGTGACGATTAATTTTCACAACAATACAAATGTATCAATACCAAACTACCAGGAGCATTCTCGCGCAGAGCAAACTTCCGACACAAACCTACCAATCAAACTTATCAAAAAAATTAAGCTTATAAGGTAGTGACTATATGTGTAGAAATGGAGAAGAATATGAGCTATAAGAATGAAAAAGCAATTCTGCATCACCTTCTGAATAGGCTTGATCAAAAATGATAAATTTTTTGACTATAGGGACTATATTAGGTTTGTCCGCAGGCTTTGCCCCTGGTCCACTTTTGACCCTTGTAATCCATGAAACTCTTCAACATGATATTAAATCTGGGATTAAAGTTGCTTTAGCTCCAATTATCACCGACTTACCAATAATAATTTTTACTTTATTCATTTTGGCAGAGCTAGAAAATTTCCACAACATATTGGGAATAATTTCACTGACTGGTGGTTTCTTTATTTTATTTATGGGTTACGAAAGTATACGTACACAAAGAGTTAAGCTAAAGCTACAAGAGACCAAACCAAAATCGTTACGGAAAGGAATTATTGCAAATATTCTAAACCCTCACCCTTATTTATTTTGGTTTAGTGTTGGTGCTCCATTGATGACCAAGGCAATGCACCAAAACCTTATTTCGTCTTTGGCCTTCATTAGCAGTTTTTATGCTTTGTTAGTGGGGTCAAAAATTCTATTGGCGATATTGGTTGGCAAATCAAAATCTTTTCTTGTGGGCAATATATACATTTACACAATGCGTTTCCTGGGCTTAGCATTATGTGTTTTGGCTTTTACTCTTTTTCAAGACGGACTTAAATTTTTGGAAATATTATAAGGGCTGGCAATGCAACGTAACCCCATCGTTTAGGTAGAAGAATCAATATACGATGCTTCAATAGTGACCCATCTGTCAAATCCTAGCTTGAAGTTCCTAAGAAAGACTCCATGGGCAAGAAAGAAAGTAGAAGATCTTTACCGGCAAACTCTCAAAATAATAGAAGATAAAAAGGAGGGTG
>DAOWHJ010000041.1 GCA_030641485.1 Pseudomonadota bacterium | reverse complement strand
TATTTGCGGGTAGATAAAAACCGTTTAGATTGCGGGATGGTTCCCGCACTAGGTAACTTATGACATCATTTCAAGAAACTCTCGACTATCTCTATGGACTTGAGCATTTTGGTATAAGTCTCGGGCTTGAGAATATTAATGAGCTCTGTAGCTCTGCCGGCGATCCTCAGAACAGTTTACGGATTGTTCATATTGCCGGGAGCAATGGCAAAGGTTCAACCTTGGCTTTTTTAAAGCAGATGTTGCAGGCCCATGGTCTTTCGGTTGGAGTCTATAGCTCACCCCATCTGCGTCACTTTTCAGAACGAATTGTGATTGATGAAACGCCAATTAGTGAAACAGAAATTGTTGCCCTAACCCGGAAACTACGCCCGATTGTCGAAAATATCCCCCGGATTGTCACCTTTTTTGATTTCACAACCTGTATGGCACTACTCTATTTTGCCGAGAAGAAACCCGATATTGTTCTGCTTGAAACCGGGCTTGGCGGGCGCTTGGATGCGACCAATGTGACGCAAAAACCACTCTTGACAATGATTACCAATATCGCCCTGGAGCATGAAGAGTTTTTGGGCTCAACTCTGCTTGAAATAGCAGCGGAAAAGGCGGGAATCCTAAAGCCTGGCGTGCCCCTGGTATCGGGGGTTAAAAAAGGTAAAGTTCGTGACTTTATGTCTGAAAAGCAGCGCGAGATGGCCGCTTCCTGTGATTTTTTAGGGCGTGATTTTCGTTTGCGCCGTTCGGCGGATGGTACGTTCTCTTACTATGGAGTCGAGAACCGGTTTGCCGGTTTGAAAATTACGATGCCGGGTCGCCATCAGCAGGATAATGCGGCTTTGGCCCTGCGGGCCCTGGAGTCTTTGGCGCACGAGGGCATCTTTGAGGTAGATCCTGATTTGGTTGCTAGGGCGTTGCTGAAAGTACGCTGGCCCGGGCGTTTGCAGAAGGTTGGCAGCTATCCCGATATCTATCTTGATGGGGCTCATAACCTGCACGGGGTTCGCGCGCTTGAGCCTGAGCTTAAACGTCTTAAAGGTGGTCGTCGGTTGATTTTGTTGATGGGGGTAATGAAAGATAAGCGGGTTAAAGAGATGACCAGCCGTTTAGCATCGCTTGCAGATGAAGTTATAGTAACCCAGGCGCCGTTGGATCGAGCCTGTTCACCGGAGCAACTGGCAGAAGAGGCTAGGTTGCACTGTGATCAGGTCAGTATAAGTAACTCGGTTGAAGATGCCTTGCTGCAGGCCAAGGCTATTGCCCAGGCCGGAGATCTTATCTTTTTAACCGGCTCACTCTACTGCGTTGGTGAAGCTTTCAATGTTTTGGATCTTCCGGTAATCTGGTGACAGTGGGGTGTCTTGAAAAATTGTCCTTGTTAGAGTGAAAAGGCAATTTATAAATGACCGAGTAGGTTTTAGCAATGAATATCACCGCAATTTATGGTAGTCCCAGGCGACAGGGCAACACCTCTCGGCTTCTTGCTGCAGCTGTCGCCGGTGCTCGAAGCGCCGGAGCTTATGTGACGGAGGTTGTCTTAAGAGATCTTAAGTTGTCACCTTGCCTTGAGATTTATGCCTGTCGCAAAGATGGCCGGTGTGCTATTAGAGACGACTTTCATGGCTTGGTCGAAGCTCTGCTGATAGCCGATGCGACGATCCTGGCGTCACCGATTTTTTTCTATGCCGTCAGTGCTCATACTAAAATAATGATGGATCGTTGTCAGTCGTTATGGGTGAAAAAGTATTGGCTTGATGAACAGCCCCTGGGTCAATTTGACAACCCTAAACCCGGCCTTTTCATTGCCGTGGGTGCGAGTCGTGGTCCGCGCTTGTTTGATGGAGCACAGATGAGTGTTAAACACTTTTTTGATACTTTTGATACCTCGCTTCGGCACTCTCTTACCTATCGCGGCCTAGATGGTGCGGATGAAATTTTAAAGCATCCAGAATACCTTGAAGAGGCTAAGTGTGCCGGAATTAAACTGGTAGGAATGGTCTAGGAGTCCGACCGAGAATGCCCTTTTTCCCCATAGCTTCAGTTATGCTCAAAAAATTATCTGCGGAATACTCAATGTATGTCTGTGGTAATTTTTCTCGCATGCTTCGATCTGAGAAAAACTGCTATGCTTGGACAACCTCCTAAAGGTCTCTTTAAGAGCTTATTTTTTAAGGAATATCGTGATTAATGATGAAACAGTTGCATAGTTATTTTATTAAACCTATTGTAATCGTAGTGATTTCGTGCGTGGCAATAATTCAGGCTTTTGCTGCAGTTCCCGATCTGCCGGGAGCTGCCACTGTGACGACTGACAAGAGCGTTGAGATCGAGGCGAATTACCTCTATTACGATAAGCAGACTGACCTCTATCATGCTCAGGGAGGGGTGGTTGTTCGGCAGGAGGGGCTGGAATTGCGGGCCGATAAGGCGGTGCTTAACCAGGCGGCCAATGAATTTGAGGCTTGGGGCGATGTTCTCTTACGTGATAAAACTGACTATCTTGCCTGCCGCTATCTGAAATTCAACTATCAGGACCAGATTGGCTCGATTCGAGATGGTCGAATATTTATTAAGGAAAAAAATTACTATATTACCGGTGAGCGTATTCAAAAATTGGGGCCCAATGAGTATGATGTCGAGAACGCGACCCTGACCACTTGTGATGCCGAGCGTGCTGCTTGGTTGATTCGGAGTCGTAAGGTTCATGTTAAAGAGGGTGGTTACGGGATTGTTGATGATGCTGTTTTTGTAGTGAAAAATGTACCCATACTCTATTTGCCGAAAGGGGTTTTCCCGGTTAATACCAATCGTCAGACCGGATTCCTGCTGCCAGGTATTGGTTATTCGGACAAGGATGGCGTGATTGTTAAGGCGGCATTTTTCTGGGCCATTAACCGCTCGAATGATTTAACCCTTTATCCTGAATATTACAGTGAAAGGGGGATTAAGTTTGGAGCCGACTATCGTTATGTGATCAACGAGCGGGCTTCGGGTGATATCAGGGCCTCATTTATCAGTGATAAACTTGTGGATGACCACCCCGAAGACTATAAAGATGCTGATAAAGAGCGCTGGTCTTTTGGAGCGCACCATTTTCAGACCTTAAAGATCGGTACGACTCTAAAGGCGGATGTTAACCTGGTTAGTGACAATGAGTATCTTGAGGATTTTCCGGATACTTTTTCCGGCAACTTTATTGATGAACTTGAGAATGTTGATTCCAAAACCGATACCTATCTGCGTTCATTAGCGATTGCATCACACAGTTGGGAGCGTTATAACGTGACTGCTACGGGACGTTATTATCAATCGCTGTTGCGTGAAAATGACGACGAAACCCTACAATTGTTGCCGGAAGTTACTTTTGCGGCTCTGAATCAGCCGGTTTTTAATGCGGACTGGCTCTTCTGGCGTCTGGATAGCAATTACTCCCATTTCTGGCGGCGTGAGGGTGAAACCGGGCATCGTGTTGATGTTAACCCAAGCTTAAGTATGTCGCTCAAGTTGGGCGCTTTCGAGATTATTCCGTTTCTTGAATTACGCGAGACTTGGTATCAAGTTAGTGATCGGGAAAATGGCAAGAGTGACGGCAGTGAATCACGCGAAACCATGGCGGCCGGGATTGAGATTAAGAGTGTTGCCGAGCGGGTCTATGCATGTGATTGGTGGGGTATGGATCGGGTGCTGCATACCTTGGAACCCACGCTTCTGTATCGTTACGTCCCGGATGTTGACCAGGATGACCTGCCTGATTTTGACCAGTTTGACTATTTGCCGGAAGAGAGCAATGTTAGCTGGGGGCTGGTCAGTCGCCTAGTCGGACGTTATCCAAAACTTGGTAACCTGGATCAGTACGACTACCATGAATGGTTTAAATTTCAAATTGGCCAGTCATATAGTTTTATTGATGTTGCCGATGGTTTGCGCTTTCTTGAGGATGATCAGCACGCTTCAAACTTCTTTACCCAGATGGAAGTTAAAAGCCGAGATGGTGGTCTCTATATGAAGTTCGAAAATCGTTTTGACCCGTATGAAAATGCCAATGAGTTGATGGCGGCTCTTTTTAGTACGAGTAACCAGAGGGGAAGTTCACTTTCGTTAGAGTATCGTTATGAGCGTAATACCGCTGAACTTTGTACTGGTGTTGCGCGCCTGCCATTGGCCAGCTGGCTCGATATTTACGGTAGCATTCGTTATTCGATTGAGGATAGTCATATATGGGAGACTATTTATGGTTTTAACTACCACCCTCAGTGCTGGTCACTCGATTTTTCTGTTGATGAGGAACGTGACCCTTACGATCTCTCATTTCGTCTGCTTCTGAGTCTGAATGGCCTCGGTGGTTTGGGAAGCAATTAGTTTTGCTGGATTATGTTGGGGGGATAGCATTCTTGGACAGCCTCCTTGATGCTCCCGCCAGAAAGCGTGAGTTTTTAAAGCTGAACTTATGTTTGATTGATTTTGTGGGTTAGGTAGATTAAATGTTTTTTTACATGATAAAATGTTGACATCTTAAAAAATGTTGTGCTAAAAGTATCGCGTTTTAGAAGCGGATATATTAACGATTTAAAATTCTTGGAGGAAAAAATGTATAAAATTAATCCTGATGAATGTACTGCATGTGGTTCTTGTATTGAAGAGTGTCCTGAGGATGCGATCACCGAAGGTGATGATTTTTATACGATCACTGACGCTTGTATCGATTGTGGTTCATGCGTAGAAGCTTGTCCGTGTGATGCTATCGCAGAAGGCTAGTCGTCAACCCTAAACTGGCGTATCTTAACTTGCTATTTTTCGCGCTTACGGTCGTTACGGCTTGAGTCACATAGTCTCTACTATGCTCTTTCAAGCCGTGCCTATAGTTGGCACAAAAAATAGCGGCACAAATCGCGCCATTTCCCTAGGTTTTAGAAGTATTTTGTTGAAAGGCCGTTGAGAAGAAACTTCTTTTCAACGGCCTTTTTTGTTTACTAGGTTATGTAGGTTCATGCCTGACCCGGTGTAGTATTTAGAGATTGATCCTTTTTGGGGCTATTTTC
Organism: Pseudomonadota bacterium; assembly: GCA_030641485.1. Classification (GTDB taxonomy): domain Bacteria; phylum Desulfobacterota; class Anaeroferrophillalia; order Anaeroferrophillales; family Tharpellaceae; genus Tharpella. The sequence continues at coordinate 2,254 of DAOWHJ010000041.1, read as the reverse complement.
TAAACCCAGTCTGATTTAGTCGAGTTGAAAGTTAAATTCATCTTCTCTAAAAAATCTTGAGGTACAATATTAAGGCGGGAAAACTCAGCCGGTGAGAAGAGGACAACATTTGCTTCTGAGGTGCAACAAAGGTTACCGTCAGCATCGTTAATGTAGGCCTCTAAGAGCGCTTCTTTGCCATTTACCTCTTTGATTGTACTGGTTGTGGTGAGTGGGGTTCCGACATAGACCGGTTTTTTGAACTTGACCGTGATATTCCTGGTCAGGATAAAGTTGTGAGTCAGGTGAATTGCGGTCCAGGACATGATCTCGTCGAGAATAGTCGTTAAAATACCACCATGAACCAAGTTGCTCCAGCCTTTGGTGTGTTCTGGGACTATCAGGGCAGAGCGTAACTCTTTGCCGTTAGTTGCGAAGGTCATTTTCAGGCCAAAACTATTCTCTGTGCCACAACCAAAACACTCTTTGTCAATATTGGGAATTGGGGTCCAGTTTGATTTCATTGTTAATATTAGGAAATTTATTTTATCGTTAGGTAATATGTAAAAAAAAGGGGCTGCGCACAAGCCGCGCAGCCCCTTTTGTAAGCAAATTCTAAACCCTGGAGCTTATTTGTACCAGTTTTTATCCAGTTTCTCAATCAGGTCTTCGATCCAGGAGTGCGAGTAGAGGACTTCACCCTTCAGGCACTGGATGCTGCGGTAGTAGACCTGTAATTCAGGAGCTAGGCTATTGGCATCGACATCGCCGCCATCCATCAAAGTTTTGGTCAGATTTTCAACGTCAGGAATCTTACCCTGACATAAGGCCATCATTTCGCCGTCATAAGCATCAACAATTGAAGAGTAGATGCCAAGATACATCAGCATGGCCTGGTAGCCCCGGTTTAAGTAGTGACGTAACTCATTCGGAGTTCCATTGGAAATGTTTGAGAGACCGCAAGTTGATTTAGCCCCAGGTGCGAAATCAGGGATCAAAGGCAGAAACTCCTGGAAGGAGGCAACCTGACCCGGATCAACACAAACAGGCAGTACAATCGGATCGATATACATACGTTCAGCCGGAATATCATACTCTAAGGCTTTGGCGTAAATTTCAGCGGCACACATTCCGCGCTCGTTTACATCCCGGGGAATACCTTCGTCACTTAAGGTCAAAGCGACAAATTCACAATTATATTTTTTGACTAGAGGCATCCGGTCTTCGAGAGATTGGGGCTGGGCCGAAATTGAGTTAAGAATACATCTTTCAGGGGTCTTGGAAGCCTTCAAACCAGCTTCAATGGCCACACTATTGGTGGAGTCAAGAGCCAAAGGCAGATCGGAAACCTCTTCAACAGTTTTGACCAGCCAAGCCATCATCTCGTCGCCGCCTTTACGGGCTGGTCCGAGATTTAGATCCTGTATACTACCGCCGGCTTCTTGCTGCTCAATCGCCATTTTCTGGATCGGCTTGGGATTACGTTCTTTGATCGCCGGTCCGATGGTTTTTGACATGATGTTAATAATTTCAGGTGTAGTCTGATCTGTTACTTCCAGATTGTTTTTTTATAACTATTTGTGGTTAAATTTAAAAGTAAACATTAGATTGACGCTGAGGAGATTTCTCCCCACCAGCGCCAAACTAAAAATATGGTGTTGCTTACAGGGCTTTTAAGAAAGCCGGTAGATCTGAAGCTTCACGGGTGCCGATCACAACTTCCCAGTCAGTGCCGAGCTCTTCCTGGAATTCACCAGAGATCTGAGCAACATAACCCGGGATAATCATCTTGTTGTGACTGATTTTCTCTTTGATGCCGCTCTTGATAACGAAAGGAGCCATTGCATCAGCAACAAATTTACCCGCAGACCATGCGGTCAGAACCGACATCCCTTCAACGTCCATGATCAGCAACCAGGTCGGAACCCGGCTGGCTTCGATCTCGGCCGCAACAATGAAGTAGGTGAGGGCAAAGTTGGTTGTAATAATAACCGGAGAATCTGGACCCGGTTTATTGATTTCGTAGATGCCTTCGTCCATGACCATCGGACGCTGCGGATCGGTGTAGAGGTTGAGGCGCTGAACCAGAAGCGGCAACATGCGCTCTTTGTCGACATCGCTCATGATGATGATTCCGGCATATTTGGCGATTGCAACTGTGGCCAGCATCGCTTCTTTGTAAGGATCATCGATCATGACGCAAAGGACTTCGCTAGACGGGTGACCGAAGACGCGGTATTTGGCTTTCAAAGGGGCGCGGGGGGCTTGGGTTTCG
>DAOWHJ010000064.1 GCA_030641485.1 Pseudomonadota bacterium | reverse complement strand
GATCAAATTTAATCTCTTTTCCAGCCATGGTAATTCAACCTCCAAAAAATTCTATTATCTAAAAAAATCACTAATTTAAGCTAATACTCCGAGGACATCTTCTTCACGCATAATCAAGTAATCGTCGCCATCGAGTTTCACTTCGGTGCCGGAATATTTGCCGAAAAGAATTTTGTCGCCAACTTTAACGTCTAAAGGATTAATCTTACCATTTTCATTTACTTTGCCTTTGCCAGCAGCGACAACTTCACCCTGCATCGGTTTCTCTTTGGCAGCATCGGGAATAATAATTCCACCTTTGGTTTTCTCTTCTTCTTCGAGTCGTTTGACAATAATCCGATCCTGTAAAGGTCTGATATTCATCGTTGTTCCTCCTGATAAATGTTGTTTTTAAGATTTACGACAATAAGTTCAAAGCTACCACCTTGAGGCAGCCTGACGGACAAAGCCATGTTAGCACTCTTTCAGACAGAGTGCTAACATGGCGAGAATATATTAACGCACAAATGAAAAATCAAGGGGGTGGGGTAAGATTTTTTCTTTTATAGGGTTATTGGGTTATTTATTTTCAGTCCCTAACGCCACTCTTTGGAGAAATTGTACAAAGATACGTTAAGATCTTCGAGGCGAAAACGGTGGAGATTGTGAAAACGGCGTTGATCAAAGGAGGCTGGCACCCAGGTAAGGTCAATAATTTTACAACTGATATCACGATTTCGTAGACGAGTAATATATTTAAGCAAAGAGAAAGGAGTTTCTGAGATCAGGGCCGTCAAACCATCACGTTTATAGGCTGCAATCTCCTCGCGACGACTTGAGATAAAGGTTCGATCTCGTCGATCAAGCGGCAGAGGTACCCGGGTTAAAAGAAGCGGTAGAAAACCAAACACCAGCAAGCTTAAATTGGTATCCGGTAAGGCTTTAAGGGAATTAATTGTAGATTCATCAATCTCCGGGCTTAAATGCACCGATGAGAATCCCTTTTCGACATAAAAGCTGACTGCCGCCTGATTGGTCGCATGGAGAAAAGGTCCGGTGGCTAGGTTGAACTCTGAGTTAGCTCCTCCAGATGATTGAAAAAGTTCAATTTGGTCAATACCATTAAGGTGAAAACGGTTAAAACCAACCCCGGTCAGACGTTTAACGGCTTCGGCCATTAAAACGTCCCGGCCCGGATAGTGAAGTGGCGGCAATGACCATTCAAGTTTAGGAAAACGGCGAAACAAATCTCGTTCACGCCCGGCAATCATTGCCCCAACCTGACCGTTAAGCTCTAACGCAACTTTAAATCCACGCCGTTTTAAAAAAGGCCGGGCCGCATTCATGTCGGCAAGTTTAATTAACCACGACGGCTTTTGCTCTATTTTTTCAGATTCTAGAGCTGTGTCACCAGTCACTTGAGAGAGCCATTGAGCGGGACGGTACGGAACTGCCGGAGAAGCTGACGTTGACTTTTCTGTCAAACCAACCGCATCTTCAATATCTTTGCGAATCCGCATACCACCCCGACGACCATAACTATCACGACTACCGACTTTGACCAGCAGATCATCAACCCTACAAGTAAACGGCAGGACCAACGAAACAATATTCCCACTGCCTTTGCCGGCGCGCTTTTTCTCTACCTTGAAATCACCCTCTTTCAAAGTAAATGAATTATCTCGCCCATCTTTGCCCTGGCAAATCACCTTTAAACGGTCACCTGCAGCCAATTGTTTGGTCGATCTTAACAATACCCGCCACTGTTCTCTACGCCCTCCTTCCTGGTTAGCCCGCCGAACTTTTCCAACCACCACCCCGATCGTCGCGGCTCTTTTCGGCTCAATGATAGTTTCAGGATAGCGACCCGAAAGATTAGCTGAAGTGGTCGGCCGGGCGTAGGCCTCTTTGAGCTTATCTTTATACCTCTTAATGCTGCGCGGAGTAAGGTCACCATTCTTTTTTATCTCATCCAGGGCTCGGCGAAAAACTGAGATTACGACATAAACATACTGTGAACCCTTCATGCGACCTTCGATTTTACAAGAAGAGATGCCGGCTTTTACAAGTTCTGGCAAAAATTCAATGGCACTGAAATCGGCAGGTGAAAAGAAATGGCCCTCTTTTCCCTGATAACTGTAAGGACGCCGACAGGGCTGACTGCAGCGCCCTCGATTCGCGCTCTGCCCGCCGAAAAAGCTGCTGAATTGACAAAGCCCAGCTACCGAAACACAAAGTGCACCATAAACAAAAAGTTCAAGCTCAATCGAACTTTTTTGCGCCACCAGATTAATCTCATCAAGTGTAAGCTCACGCCCCAAAACTACGCGTTCGCAACCTTGAGTGGCAAGCGCATTAGCTCCGGCCGGGTTATGAATCGCCAACTGAGTTGAGAGATGAATCGGGAGTGTGGTGAAATCACGTCTTAAAATATTGACCAAGCCTAAATCCTGTACGATTACAGCATCAACCTTAATACGCACAAGCGCACTCAAGGTTTTGTAGATTTCAGCTAACTCATCGTGGCGAATTAAGGTATTTAAGGTCACATAAACTTTAACCTGACGCTGATGGGCAAAAGTTGTTATCAGTTCAAGGTCTGCTAAAGTGAAGTTTTCAGCTCGGGCCCGGGCCGAGAATTTCTTCAAACCGAGATAGACGGCATCAGCCCCGGCATCAAGCGCCGCCATAAAGGTCTCAAAATTACCCACTGGGGCCAGAAGTTCGGGAATCTCCACGGATGCGGCGTAATCAGAAATTGAAACTGAGGTAGTAGTTGGTTCCGAAATACTCATAATAGCATAATCCGTCCAGGGTTATTTTCACTGAATCGTCCTACCGGCCAGCAGCCTGCGCCAATAGAATTAAAGGCGCGAATTACCGTTTCTGCCGCATCTGAATTCACTGCTAACAAAAGTCCTCCCGAGGTCTGGGGGTCAAAAAGTAGGTCTCGCAGGATCGGGTCAACCAGATCTTCACCTAAAAGCCGGTGCCCGAAAAAATCCCGGTTGCGATGGCCGCCTCCAGGGAAAAGCCCGCGACTGCAAAGTTCCTCTGCACGTTCCAATAATGGCACCTGACTCATTTCAACCGTAATTCCAACCTGATCGTCGGCAACCATTTCACTCAAATGGCCGATAAACCCAAAACCGGTGACATCGGTACAGGCGTGTACCGCTTGCTGCCAATCACCATCCTTATCGACTGGTGGCAGCAGGTTAAGTTTCAGCATCCACTCCAACGAATCGGCGATTTCAGTTTCAGAGACAATTCCGGCCTTTAAGGCTGTTGCCAGGATGCCATTTCCCAACGGTTTGGTCAAGAGCAGCAGATCACCCGATTGTGCCCCCTGATTCCGCCAGATTTTATCCGGGTGAACTTCACCGGTAACCGCAAGACCATACTTTATTTCCGGGTCATCGATACTGTGGCCCCCGGCCAAAACTGCACCCGCCTCGGCAATTTTATCGAGACCGCCAGCCAGAATCTGCTTTAATATGTCAGGCTCTAAAGAATTTATGGGAAATGCTACCAGATTCATGGCGGTTAAGGGTGTGCCGCCCATGGCATAGACATCACTGAAAGCATTGGCCGCAGCGATCTGACCAAAGCGATAAGGGTCATCAACCATCGGTGTAAAGAAATCGACGGTCTGCACCAGAGCTCGTTCATCATCTAAACGAAATACGCCAGCATCATCACCACCTTCAAAACCAACCAACAACCGCTCATCCACCGGCAACTTTAAGCCTGCCAACACGTCCGCCAACTCTGACGGACCAATTTTAGCAGCTCAGCCAGCCGCCGCCGAAAGGGTTGAAAGTCTGATTTTTTCATTTTTAGTCTGCATTTTTTGACTCTTTTTTAGTAAGTGATGTTTAACTGAGCGCAGAGGTCTTCGACCTCGACCAGAACCCGACGCCAACCAATGGCTTCGAGACAAAGTCTGGTTTTGCATGAGCGTTTGCGACAGGGACTGCACGACAAGGGATAACGGACAAGCCGGTAGGGTGCTCCATAAGGGGCATTTACTTGCGGATGGGTCGGGCCAAAAATCACGACCACCGGGGTCTGCATTGCTACCGCAATATGTGATGGCCCGGTATCACCGCCAATATAAAGATCACAAGCCGCAAAGATAGCGGCAAGATCTAGCAAGGATGAGGTTTTCTTCGCCACCGCCACCGGCACTCGAACATGACCGGCAATCAGTTCAACGGTTTCACGCTCTCCTGGCCCCCAAGTCAACATAACTCGGGCGTCAAGTTTTTCAACCAGAGCATTTACCAAACCAATATAACCGTTCTGGTGCCAGCGTTTATAGGCAGTTTTAGGGCTACTACCAGGATGGATGGCAATTACAGGACCAGCTCCAGGTAACTTTTCTAGTAAGGTCAGGGATTCGTAGGAGCGTTCTCGGTTAAGGGCATTTATCGGCAACCTATAACTAACCGGAGTATCAATATCGACGCCAAGAAAGTTAACCATCGCTAAAGCCCGCTCAACCCGATTAAGGGTGGGACTGGATGGTTTAAAATGGTGACTGTAGAATCTGCTACTCCCCTCTTTGGCCTCCGGACCAGCAAAACCGACCCGCTCTGCAACTCCACTTAAACGAGCAAGGAGAGCACTTTTCAGGATCCCATGAAAATCAACTACCAGATCAAATTTACCCGAGCGTAGATCATCAATCAGGGCGGTAAGCGCAAGCAGGGCTCTTACAGTATTTCCCGGCGACCGCAACCATCCACTAAACAGTCCTCGTTCAAAGATCAGGACTCGGTCAATTGCTGCATGCTCTTTCAGTATTGATGCTGCTGCGGGTTCAACCAGCCAGGTAAACCGGGTTTTAGGCTGCTGTTTGCGCCAAGCATTAACTGCTGGTAGAGTGCGAACCACATCACCAATCGCACTTAAACGGATTATCAGCACATTTTTATAGTTGTCAATTGAATCCAAAAAAACTACCTCTAAAGAACATTGGTATATAATTTATTACTTGGAAGTGAGCATATTTTAAGCAAAAAGGACTTGTACTATATACCATTTTCACAAAAAAAACGGCAAGTTTAAATCATCTTAATGACTGGTTTAAGCCATTTCAACACTGATTCTGCTTGACTTACACTAGAAACAAGTTCTATGGTCGTCGTATTAGATTAATATTTGGTCAAGTTTAAGGAGCACTAATTGAGCGACAAAGAGAGAGGATTGCTAGAACGTTTGATGGGGTTCTTTCAAGGTGAACATGAAGCTGCACCAACCGAAGAGGAACTTTTTGAGATCATCAATGCCAGCGGCGAGACCGGGGTTATTGCTGACGATACCCATGAGATGCTGAGCAGTGTCATTCAGCTGAAGCAGACTCAGGTGCAAGAAGTTATGGTCCCGCGCACTGAATTTACCGCCATCGACGCAGACTGTAGCCTTAATGAAGCAATTACGACGATTACCGAGAAAGGTTTTTCGCGCTACCCGATCTTTCATGATAGCCTTGATCAGGTTGTCGGCATTCTCCACGCTAAAGACATCCTTAAGCATCTCGATCAAGATTTGCATAAGCTCAACCTGCGCAAGGTCATGCGAGCTGTCTATTTCGTCCCGGAGACCAAGAAAGTCAAGGACCTGCTCCAGGAATTCAGAACCAAGGGTATCCATATAGCCGTCGCAGTTGATGAGTATGGCGGTACCTCCGGTTTGGTCACCATCAGTGATCTAGTTGAGGAGATTATCGGCAAGATTTATGAAGAGAACCTTCCGGCAGAAAAGAGTGAGGAGCTAATTCAGCAACTTGATGATGGGGTTTATTTAGTCAATGGTAAAACCGAAATCGAAGAGATTGAAGAACTCTTCGACCTTGAGATAGAGCACCGGGGGAAATTTGAGAGTGTTGGAGGCCTAGCACTGTTTTTAAGTGGTAGCATCCCACAAACTGACGAAACTTTCACCTACAAAAATCTCTCTTTAACCGTGGTTTCAGCCGATAAAAGACGAGTTAAAAAGGTGCGCCTGCAACTATTAACCGCAACCAATATCAAGGCTGATGATCCAGAACCCGGGCAAAAAGAGTTGTCGCTTGAAAATGCAACGAAGATGGCCACACCTTCAGATACGGACCCGCAAAACAGCTGATTAGATTGTGAACAACTATCGCCCTAACATCTCCTTGGGAGGCTGTCCAAAAATGCTCTTTTCCCCCAACTCTTCGTTATTTCCCAAAAATAATGCTCGGAATATTAACTATATGCCGTCGCTTATTTTTTGAAAATGCCTCGATTTGAGAAAAAATTGCTATTCTCGGGTAGCCTCCTAAGAGGCCTCCCGAGAATAGCAATTATTTTTGCAGGAGTAGCTCTAAGCGCTACTGCCCTCTACTTAAGTTTTCAGTCGCATAATTTGAGTTGGCTTTTGGCCTTCGCAGCGTTAATGCCAATTCTGGTAATAACTGAGAGGAGCCCATCGCCCCGTTCAGCTTGTGGGCTGGGGTTGTTAACCGGTTTTTGCTTCTACTATATCGAGCTCTTCTGGATTACCAACTCAATTGCCGGCTTCACCAGCCTGCCAACCGTCGTGGTCACCCTGGTAATGGCGCTCCTGGCTCTTTACATAGGGCTATATTTTGCGATTTTTTGCGGAGCCTGGCACTATCTGAATAATATCGCCGCCCTGAAATCACCTTTAGGAAAAGTGATTTTAGCTCTATCCTGTGCTGCTGTCTGGCTTCTGCTTGAGGATCTACGCAGCCTCTTTCTCGGTGGTTTTCCCTGGCACCCGTTGGGGCTTAGCCAAATTGACAATCCTTTCTTTAACTGGCTGTTACCGTTTGGTGGCGTGCGCCTACTCTCCGGCCTAATCGTCATTGGTAATGTTGGTATCTATCGGGCCTGTCAGGCGCTCTGTAAAAAAAGTTTCGGAAAATTTGCCCTCTATAGCGGTTTTCTTCTGATGCCACTCGTATGCCTGGCTCTTTTCGGCAATCACTTAATTTCTTCCACGCACTCTCAAGCAAATCTCAAGAATCAACTCAACCAAGAGAGTCTCAAGAAACAAACTTCATTGCATAAGCGAATTGTAATTATCCAGCCCAATATTCCACAAAAAGAGAAGTGGCATCCGGAAAACCGGGGAAAGATCATTAATAAGATGCTTGCCATGAGTCAGGAGAGCTGCAGCAAAGATCTACATCATCACCCCGACCTGATCGTTTGGCCCGAAGCCGCTTTGCCCCTCATTTTGGAAAAAGAGCCTGAAGTATATGCCAAGCTCTATAAATTTGTTACCGAAAACCAGGTTAGTATAATGCTTGGCGGTCCCCGTTATATTCGACCGCCAAATCAACCAGAAAAAAAACTCTTTAATGCAATTTTCCTTATCTCACCCGAAAAGCAACTTCAGATTTACGACAAAATAAAACTTGTCCCTTACGGTGAATTCACCCCACTGGCAACTCTTTTTCCTTTCATCAGTAAGATCGTTCCTGGTCTCGATTACTCGCCGGGAAACAAGATCCACAACCTTAATTTAGGAGAGCTGAAAATTGCACCATCAGTTTGCTTTGAAGGGGTTTTTCCAGCTTTTACAGCTAGTTTTTTTGCGGCCGGTGCGAACCTGCTCATCAACCTGACTAATGATGCCTGGTTCGGCGATTCACCCGGCCCGCGTCAGCACCTTGCCAATATTCGCCTGCGCGCTTTAGAGAACCGTTGCACTATCATTCGCTGTGCGAATACCGGAATTTCAGCCGTCATTAATCCAGCCGGTAAAATTGAACAACTGCTTCCCCTAAATCAGGAAGGCATTATCTTCACAGAGATAGCAGGTAATCTGAAACCAACTTTTTTTGCTCGCCACCCCCACCTCGCAACCGGCTTGGCCGGACTCTACCTGCTCCTGCCTCTTGGTCTTATCTACCGAGATCGGCGGAAAACATCTAATTCAGACATCATCTAAATATTAAAAGCTTCGGATCAGGTCATTAATCACTCCAGTAACATCCCGGCCCCCAGTTTTCTGACTAAGTAAAAATCAGGTGAAGGCACGAGACCTTTTATGAGGGGTTGTCATATAGGTATTATTTGTGTTAGAGAGGAAATCAATGTGTATGATAGGGATTTTTCGGAGGAAGTTTTTTTGGTTAGCCCTATCATATTAAATGCTTACCCGAGATTCTCAGTACATGGATTTTAATACAGTATTAAAAGTGCAGGTTCAAGGTTGCCCCAATCGCTTGAAAAGTCATTTGGTCGGCAAAGAGGAAGGGCGTTATCTGATTCTAAAAATTCCCATGGTAGCTAATGCCAAAGAATTATTTGCAAAAGACACAGAGTTGGTTATTCGGTATGTTCATCAAGGGAGTATTTTCGGGTTCAGGTCGACGATTATGTTATCCGTTCAAGACTCTTTTGATGTTGTCTTTATTCAATTTCCCAAGGAAATTGAAGATTATAACTTGCGAACTCATAAAAGATTTGAATGCAGTTTGCCTGCTCGCCTTGAGGTTGTAACCCGGAGTAACAATAGGCAATTGCGATTTAAAGGGCTTATTGGCGATATGAGTAAGGGAGGGTGTAAAGCATCAATAAGTCTACAAGAGCTTGAGTGGGTGCAAGAGCCGCTTAAGATTCATTCTGCCGTTGCGCTGTTTCTCTCTTTACCTGGAATAGAGGGCGAGCTTTCTCTGCTGGGAACGGTACAAAGTATGTCTCAAGATAGTAATACGCTGTCTTTGGGTATCCAGTTTGTTGACCTTAGTGGTAAGAGTCAGCTCTTGTTAGACAAATTTCTGGCTGCGAACGGATTGTCGGGGGGGCTTTAACGAATTACCTGTCTTGTCTTCTCGAACATATCCTAATGTTGACAAAAAGAGGCTGTAGTCCATCAGGATTACAGCCTTTTTTTGTCTGATTTTCATATTGATTAAACTGAAAAGGCCCTGATTATTTCAAGTTATAAAAAACCTCTTTGCCCTGATAATCACTTTGACCGTAGAGTTCTCTTTCGATTCTTAAGAGCTGGTTGTATTTGCAGATACGGTCGGTACGGCTGGCGGAGCCGGTTTTGATCTGGCCGGTGTTTAGGGCAACCACTAAATCGGCGATGGTTGAATCTTCAGTTTCACCCGAGCGATGTGAGACGACCGCAGTATAACCGGCCTTTTTTGCCATCGCCACGGTTTCTAGGGTTTCGGTCAGGGTGCCAATCTGGTTGAGTTTAATCAGGATCGAGTTGGCCGAACCCTCTTCAATCCCGCGAATCAGGCGTTTGGGGTTGGTAACGAAGAGGTCATCGCCGACGATTTGCACCTTGTCACCAAGCCGGTCCATCATCAGTTTCCAGCCCTCCCAGTCATCCTCACCATGACCGTCCTCAATCGAGATGATCGGGTATTTGTCAACCATCTCTGCATAAAAATCAACTAATTCAGCACTGCTGAGTGATTTCCCTTCAGCTTTGAGGTTGTATTTTCCATCCTTATAGAAGGAGCTGGCGGCAGCGTCAATGGCGATCAGCATATTGTCACCGGCTTGGTAGCCGGCTTGAGCAATCGCTTCGACAATTAGTTGGAAGGGTTCTTCATTCGATTTTAAGTTGGGGGCAAAACCGCCCTCATCCCCAACTGCAGTGTTGTAGCCTTTATCTTTAAGAACTTTTTTTAAGGCGTGAAAGGTTTCGGCCCCCATGCGCAGGGCTTCCGCAAAGTTTTCGGCCCCAACCGGCATGACCATGAACTCCTGGATGTCGACGTTGTTATCGGCATGTTCACCGCCATTTAGGATATTCATCATTGGTACTGGTAAAAGATGAGCATTGATGCCGCCGATATATTGATAGAGGGGCAGACCCACAACTTCAGCCGCGGCTTTTGCCGTTGCTATAGAGACCCCAAGCATGGCGTTGGCACCTAGGCGTCCTTTGTTCTCAGTTCCGTCCAATTCGATCAGGGCCTGATCCAGTTCACGTTGTCGAGTGGCATCAAAACCGATAATCCGGTCAGCAATTTCACCATTAACATTGGCAACTGCTTGACTCACACCTTTGCCGAGATAGCGCTCCTTGTCGCCATCACGGAGTTCAACCGCCTCATGAATCCCGGTCGAGGCTCCAGAAGGAACCGCAGCCCGGCCGATGATCCCGCTTTCAAGTGTGACTTCAACCTCAACGGTTGGGTTCCCGCGTGAATCAAGAATTTCCAAAGCTTCCACATCAACAATAAATGACATTTTTTTCTCCTTAATTAAATAAGTTTGAAATAATTGAACAATGTATATTTTTCGGTAGCTATTCAGGTTCCCCACTATAAAGCCGCAACAAATGGGAGCGAACATTACTCCGCTCCCAGCAATGACCCCAATCCCGGCAGTTTGCAGATGGCACCTGAATAGTTACTTTTTTTCTAAAATTTAGTTCCTTTGGGAACCACAACCACTCCACCTTCCGAGATCGGGAACCTTTGTCGATCTTTTTCCAGATCATAGCCGATCTCGGTACCGGGCGGGACCTGCACCCCCTTATCAATGATGGTTTTGCGAATCTTGGATTTGCGGCCAATTTCGACATTGTGCATGAGTATCGATTCGTGGACCTGGGCAAAGCTGTTAATTCGGACACCGGGCGAGAGGACTGAACGTTCAACTAGGCCACCGCTGATAATTACGCCATTACAGACAAGTGAGTCAAGCGCGCGTCCAACCCGTTGTTCACGGACATTGGCAAAGACGAATTTTGCGGGCGGCATTTGTGATTGGTAGGTTCTTAGCGGCCAATCTGTGTCGTACAGGTTGAAATCGGGGTTGACTCCGGCAAGATGTATGTTAGCGTCCCAAAAGGCATCGATAGTCCCGACATCACGCCAGTAGGCCGCGTCTCGTTTATTGCTGTCAGCGCCAAAGGGGTAAGCGAAGACCCGTTCCTTCGGGTAGAGTGCCGGGATAATATCATTGCCGAAATCGTGGCTACTTTCGGGGTCCTGGGCATCGGCCTCCAAAAGTTCTTTCATCAGTGCAAAATTAAAGATGTAGATCCCCATTGAGGCGTAAGCTTGATCGGGTTTACCGGGAATGGCTTTAGGGGTTTGTGGTTTTTCCTGAAAACCGATGACTTGTTGTTTTTCATCAACCTCAAGGATGCCGAGGCCGCTGGCGTCAGCTTTGTCAACCGTGATTGCCGAAATTGTTAATGCGGCATTGTTGGCCTCGTGAAAGGCCAGCATCTTACCGTAATCCATCTTGTAGATATGGTCACCGGCCAGAACCAGAACATATTTGGGTTTTATGACATCCAAAGAGTAAAGATTTTGATAGATCGCATCAGCCGTGCCTTGATACCACTTTTCACTGACTCGCATTTGAGGAGGGATTTCATAGATGAATTCACCCAGTTCCGGGTTGAAGATACTCCAACCTGCCGCCAGGTGACGGGAGGCCGAGCCTGATTTATATTGGGTTAAGACAATAATCTTGCGGATATGGGAGTTCAAACAGTTGCTCAGGGTAAAATCAATAATTCGGTATTGGCCGGCGAAGGGAACTGCAGGTTTAGCGCGATCTTTGGTTAAGGGGTTAAGGCGTTTGCCTTCGCCACCAGCCAAGACAACCGCAAGAAGATCGTTCAACATGGCTTTGTCTCCTTTGCAAGGATTTAATTTCTTAATCCAGCTACTAGGCGCTTAGCTCGCAAGAGCAAACTTAAGGCATCAAGTGGATTGTTGACCACTAGGTCGGCGGCATTGAGTGAGAGGCTGTGGGCCCCTTCCCTGCCTATAATACAAATTCCCAGGATCGCCTCTTTGAGCATCAGGTGATCGTTGTAACCATTACCGATAGCAGCGTGGGTGTTGGCGCCAAGTTTTTTCAAGAAGTTCAGTTTTGTTGTTGCTCCCGGAATTTCACTCTCCATTCCGATAAGCTCAACTGGCAATGATGCGAACGTCAGGGCTGCCGTACCGAAAGTGTCGGCCGTCATAACGTAAACTTTTAGAGATTGCGATAATGCGTTAAGGCTCTCGCTAACTTCCTGATCTAGCACACCATCAGTCGTCAGAGTCCCGTTCATATCACAGAGTACTCCATCTAAAATCAGAGTTTTTTGACCGGGGATGACAAATGTCAGGCTCACGGCTTGCCTCCGGCAGGTGTGCAGATTCTGGCCATGATATAGTTATGGGCGGCATTACGCAGGGCATCCGGGCCCATTAGTGAGCAATGCACTTTTTCTTCCGGGAGGCCGTCCAGGTGTGTTGCCACCTGGTCACCGGAAATCAACATCGCGTCATCTAAAGATTTGTTGGCAATCATCTCCGTAAAGGCGCTGGTCGTGGCGATGGCATAAGGGCAACCGGCAACCATGGCAGTGGCCTTTAAGATGGTATCATTTTCAATTTTAAGATAGAGTTCAATATAGTCGCCACAACCGGGGTCACCGCCCTTACCTAAAACTGTTGCATCAGCCATGATCTCAAGGTTTTTTTGCTGTTGAAAATACTCTTTTACTTTATCATTCAATGGTCAAAGTCTCTATATGGTTAACTTGTCAGTTTGTGGTTTGATAGTAACACTTATCACTATGCTGCAACATTTTTATTTCGCCCTTTTCGCGCAGTAAGTCAAGAATTTTTATGACTTCAACTTTTTTTAGGCCGAGTGCATGTTTAAGGTCATCAGCGGTGCAGGGACGGCGTTTCAGGGTTGCAAGAATAGTTTTTGCAGTCTGTTCAGTGGTTTTATTGTGGTCACGACTAATATTGAATGGGGCGATGATCTCAGCTTCAGGTCCAAAACGGGGTAAAAGTGCGCTGAGAAAACTTGGCTCAACCGCTTGCGCTTGAGCCAAAGCTCCGGGGCGGACGACGGTGTTTAATTGAATTTTATCTGGTTTGATTGCCTTGGTGGCTTGAATAAGTCGTTCAATCTCTGCCGGACTATCATTAAACCCTTTACAGAAGAGAATTTCGAGCCAGATCTGGCCTGAATATTCGAGGCGTAGTGCAACCAGGCCATCAATTATCTCTTGACTCTTGAGAGTTGCTGCGGGACGGTTAAGAGTTCTGAAAAGCTCTTCAGAGACCACATCAAGAGAGGGTAAAATCAGATCTAAAGTCAAAACCTCCTGGCGTACTTCGGGAAGGCTAAATAGAGTGCCGTTGGTCAGCAGTGCAATCGGAGTTTTACTTAATTGTTGTAGAAGTTTGACGACGCGGGGAAGATCCTGATTCAGGGTTGGTTCACCTGAGCCTGAGAGAGTGATAAAGTCGAGCTGCTGAGCTCTTTCATTGCTTGCGAAGAAATTTCTTATCTCATCTTCAAGTTGCGAGAATGGCACATATGCGGCTCGTTTACTGACCGGGGTGGCGGTCTTTCCCAATTCGCAGTAGATACAGTCTAATGTGCAGGTTTTAAAAGGGACCAGATCAATCCCAAGTGAAAGACCGAGGCGTCTTGAGGGGACCGGACCGAAGATATATGATGCCATGGTTAGATTTTGATCCAGGTGGTCCGGGTTGAGAGCCGGAATTAAACTGGTTGTCGTTATTTGTGGTTAGGTGTGGCCAGCTTATTTTTACCACAGATCGACACGGATAAACACAGGTTTTTAAAAATGTGCATTTATCACGCGCAGCGAGAACCTTTTTACCACAGGGCACAAAGTTCACAGAGACCATAATGCTTTTCTCTGTGAACTCCGTGCCCTCTAGTGAGTGTAACGAACGGGTGGTTTTATAAGGTTGGTTGAATAGTTACAGGACGCCCTACAGTTTACGAAGATAGTTCTTGTTTAACTTTTTCCCACATCTCCCGCACCACTTGGCTGACTCGGCCACAATCAAACTCAACCACACTTTGCCGCGCAACTTGGGCTTTATTGACGATGGGGTCTAATGGTATTTCACCAACCAGTTTAAGGTTGTGTTCGGTGCAGTAATCACGAATTTTCTGGGTGTTAATGAGGTTTAAGTCGTAGCGGTTGACGCAGACCAAGGCCGGGATATCAAAGTGGCGGCAGAGGCCGTGGACGCGCTCCATATCGTGCATTCCTGAGAGGGTTGGTTCGGTGACGATTAGTACCAGATCAACTCCGGTGATGGCTGCGGTAACCGGACAGCCGATCCCCGGAGGGCCATCGTTGATAAGTAGTTCAAGATTATCTTTTTGGGCCAGGAGTTTGGCTTGATTGCGAACCAGGGCAACCAGCTTGCCGGAGTTGTCCTCACCAATTCCGAGCCGAGCATGAACCATTTTGCCGGATCGAGTTGCCGAGATAAACCAGCGGCCGTTGATGGTATCGATCATCGAAATCGCTTTTTCGGGGCAGGCCCAGGCACACAGGGCACAACAGTCACAAGCAAATTCATTAATTTTATGCCCCGATTCTGGCGAGAAATCTATTGCATCAAAGCGGCACAAACGCAAACATTCACCACAATCAGTGCATTTTTCATAGTTGATCTGTGGGGCGCGACCGCCGACAAAATCGTTGCTTGAGATCTCTTCCGGGGTGAGAATCAGGTGGAGGTCAGCGGCATCGACATCACAATCGGCTAAAACTTTGTTTTCCGCCAGGATTGCAAAAGCTGCGGTTACAGTGGTTTTTCCAGTTCCACCCTTGCCACTGATGATGGTTAACTCTTTCATTTTTCCACCTCCGCGACAATTTTCAAGTGCAGATTTTGAAAACTTTCGCGTAATTGTGGGCTCTGATTTACGGCCGCCTCCCCTTTTGAGTAGGCAAATGCTAAATCACGGTCGAAAGGGATCTCTAAAAGTATCGGGATATTTTCCCGCTGACAATATTTTTTTATTCCTTGATCACCACTATCGGAGCGGTTGATAACAATGCCGCAGGGGATTTTAAGCTGGCGCGCAACCCCTATAGCCAACTCCAGGTCGTTAAGGCCGAATGGCGTTGGTTCAGTGACCATGATGCAGTAGTCACTGCCGATTAAGGTTTGCACCATCGGGCATGAGGTTCCTGGCGGTGCGTCAAGGATGACGAAGCGCTCATTTTCAATCAATTTTTTGGCTCTCTTGATGATTGGCGGCGTTAGGGGATTGCCGATCTTGGAGATGCCGTGTGTAAACGTGAACTTATCTCCGGTTACAGATTTGGCAGAGCCCTGTTCGAGTTGACCGATAACCTTGCCGGTTTCAGTGATTGCGGTCTCTGGGCAGACAAACATGCAGGTACCGCAACCGTGACAGAGCTCGGGGAAAAGCATCACTTTTTTGCCAATTACGGCAATGGCATTAAACTCGCAGGCGGTAGCACAGAGACCGCAGAGCGAGCAAAGTTCTTCGTTGATTAGAGGAATTGGCAAAGTGACATCAGTTTGTTTGTCAATTGCAGGTTTTAAGAAGAGGTGACCGTTGGGTTCTTCAACGTCACAGTCAAGGTATTGAGCGGCAGGTGCGACCAGAGCCAGATTAGTTGCAATCGTAGTCTTCCCGGTCCCACCTTTGCCGCTGGCAATGGCGATAATCATTGATTAAATCCTCGTCCTTGACCGCGGCCACCATTCTTGCGGCCGCGCCCTAAACCCCCACCGCCTCGAGGTTGTTCCCCCTGTCCCCGACCGAAAACCATCTGTTGGTCAGCCGGATTGGTGGGTGGGGCAGAATTGTCCGGGTCAACTCTCTTTAGCTGATCGTTTAGTTTACTTTCACCAGGGGAGTTGTTATCTGAGCGACAGCGACCTAATCCTCGGCCACTTAGCGGGCCTTCATTTTGTG
>DAOWHJ010000014.1 GCA_030641485.1 Pseudomonadota bacterium | reverse complement strand
ACTCGTGTGCTCCCCACATTTTACTGGATCTAAAAATGACCTCGGACACTCTCGAGATTTTGCTAGTTTTGCAACTTTTAACAAAAAAAACTTGACACTGAAATGCCGCTGGGCTATAAGCGCCTCACTTTGTTCCTCGGTAGCTCAGTCGGTAGAGCGGGTGGCTGTTAACCACTAGGTCGGCGGTTCGAGCCCGTCCCGGGGAGCCAGATATCAAAATGGTCGTTTTCTTCATTGAAAGCGGCCATTTTTGCGTTCTTACCAAGGTGGCTTTTACTAATCATATCAAATAGTTGTCGTTGGTTTGTGGTGAAGTGTTCTGTTCTTCCAAATGAAGTTCGAACAGACTAGCTTCAGGATTGTTTTCGTCTCTCGCTAAAGCGTAAATATTCGGGTTTATTTTCAAGCTGCCGAGAAGTGATGGATACCCATAGGGTACTTCTTCACTACGTTCTGGGCGCAATCTTTAGCTCTGTTCCGTGCCCCCGTGCGAAGGTTAGGAAGCAGGGTCACTCAAAATACTTGACAATTTGAAATGATAGGTGTATTCCTCCTGCGGTTGTTTTCTGAAGGAAGTACAGGTTTACAGATGTTGTCTGAAAATAGAACTTTTTCAAGCAGCCTTATTTCATGGGTGTATTCCCCGGTATTACCCTTTCATAAAGATAGCCATGAGTTGTGGGGTTCTCGTTCCATTATTTGCAATAAACATTGAAAGTGCTTGTATTTTATTAGTAGCCAAAAGAGGAGAGTTTGGAATGAAAAAGCGAATCGTTGGTCTTGTCGTTCTGTTGGCCATGTTTTTGGTCAGTTCAATCGGGGCATCCTTTGCGATGTCTGATGGGGCAGTTTCACAGGGTAATATTTCCGTTTTTAAGAATGGTAAGTTGAGTAAAAGAATTTCTGGTATAAATCCGGTTGAAGATGGCTCCATGTTGATTTGCAACGGTAAGTGTATGATCAAGTCAAGTGGTGTGTCCATCCTTGCCGAAGATCAGGCCGAGTTGGCGATTGCTAATAATGATGGTTTTTTCAATCTCTTTGTTCGTCAGGGGCACGTTGAATTTATCATCTCTGAGGGCGCTGCAAAAATGGCCTTTCATACTCAGGATGGGGTTTATTGTGTTGCCGATATTATGTTTAACGCCAGCACTGAGTCCGTAGTCCGTGGCTACATGCAGGCTGATGATTCCGGTACGAAAGTAGGAGTCAGAGAAGGGCGAATGATTTTTGCTACAGCCGATGGGGCAAAGTCGGTTAAGGCTGATGAGTATATTGTCTTGGCGATGTCTGATGTTAAAAAGAAGGCTGTTGTTCCGGTAGCGGATCGTGGCGCTGCGGTTGTAACTCCGGCTGCTGAACCTGTAAGCGGGACCATTTTGGGCATGTCTACCGGTGCAGTAATCGCGACCGGTGTTGTTGCAACCGCAATTGTCGTTGGTGTTGGCGTTACGGTTGGCGATAGTAATGGCGATGGTGGTGGCTCTACGGTTTCCACGAGCCAATAGAGTGTTGGGGTACTTTACCCCTGGACAATATTGATAATTAAATTCAAAGAGTTGTCGGCACGGTTATGTCGACAACTCTTTTTATGTCAGCACTCTTCCGGTTTATGCGGACGAGCAGGTGTTAGATGAAAACTGGTATCTAACTTACCTGATTGTTGGAATAAGGGACGATAGCGTATGACATTACGTAGACAGAGCATTTCTCTTTTAATTCTGTTATTGTTGATTACGATCAGCCTTTCTATTAGTGGTTGTGCCAGCAACAGGTTTGAGGCCACAACTACGATCGAAGAGTTTCAGAAAAATTATAAAGAGTCAAAAGAGCGAGAACAAAAACTACAAAATCGGAAATTTTTTACCGCCGCGACAATCAGCACCCCGGAATCGCTCGATTATCGTCTCGGCTCTGGTGATTTGATTAGTGTAACCATTTTTGAAGCTCAAGAGATGAATTCCGAAGTTAGAGTCAGTTCTCGTGGTACCGTCACTTTGCCAATGCTCAACGCCGTCGATGTTTTTCAGCTTACCGCAGTTGAAACTGAAAAAAAGATTGAGACCCTGCTTAAAGAAAAATATCTGCAGGATCCCCATGTTAGTGTTTATATTAAAGAGCATGTCAGTCGTCAGATTACCTTAGTTGGCGCCTTGAAAAACCCGGGTACCTTTGACTATATCAACAAAAAACGCTTGCTTGATGTTTTGGCCTTGGCTGGTGGTCTTGATACCGATGCTGGTGAGATTGTTTACATCACCCGAGAAAATGTCAAAACCGGAGTAACCGATAACTACATTGTGGATCTCGATGATCTCGTCAGGAAAGGGATGATGGAGTGCAATATTACTATTCTCGGTGGTGATGTCGTTTTCATTCCTAAGGCCGGGAACTGTTTTATTGATGGAGCCGTTCGTAATCCCGGCATCTATCCCTTGAAAAATAATCTGACCATTACCGAAGCAATTGCAGTGGCTGGCGGCCTTGCCAGTTACGCTGAAGAGGATGAGATTAAACTGATTCGCTATGTTGATGAGGGGAAACGCGACATTGTTCGTTTGAGTTACAGTGATCTTCAGGAAGGTCAGGGGGATACCATCTATCTTCAGGATCAGGATGTGATATTTGTTGAATTAAGTGGAGGCGGCACTTTTCTTTCTGGTGCTGGTTTCAGCGTCGGTTTCATGGGTACCGGTTTCAACTACAAAAACCCGATAAAATAGATTGTGTTCATGAGCCCATCAAGGTTGGACTCGACTTTTCCCTTTGAGATCAGCTCTCGGCGCTGTATCCTGTTTCTCTTGTTGACTATACCTCTGCTTTTTGGTGCCACCCACCCTTTTGTTCAAGGGCTCTATACATTTTATCTGCTTCTTGGTTCCGGTGTCTGGCTCGTATTCGGGCGCAGTCGTTCGAAGCTCCAG
Organism: Pseudomonadota bacterium; assembly: GCA_030641485.1. Lineage (GTDB taxonomy): Bacteria > Desulfobacterota > Anaeroferrophillalia > Anaeroferrophillales > Tharpellaceae > Tharpella. The sequence continues at coordinate 21,591 of DAOWHJ010000014.1, read as the reverse complement.
AAAAGAGGGGGTCAAAACCAGAATGAGGAACTTGATAAAACCAGTCAACGCCGTCGTCTAAAGATTTCGATTCAATTCTGGCCAGTTTGGTTACTTTTTTTCTATATTGCCATCACGACTCTGCCTCTACCTTTGGGTTTGCTGGGTTGGGTCTCGCCATTTCGAGCCCAACAGCTTATCGCTGTAAATACCCTGGCTGATACTGCTATCACCTGTGCCCCACTCAGCTATAGCGGTCTTCTAACTCTTAAGCAGGGTGTTTACTATCTCGCCCTGTTTCTCTATTTTTTAAGTGCCCGAACCATTTTACGTCGGAATCAGCGTTTTGCTTTACAGGTTGTAACCATAATGGTTGCTATTGGTTGTTTTGAAGCTGTCTATGGCCTGCTTCAGGTAATGAACCATAGCCTTGGTGTTCTCTGGCTGCCTAGTTCTCTAGGGGCTAAAGGTGTGGCTCGGGGCACAATTATTTACCGCAATCAATACGCGACTTTTCTCAATATGTGCTGGCCGTTGGCGGTTGCAATTGCCGCTCTCAAAATAAAAAAACATCCACCATCGCTCTTTCTGTTTGGTGCTGGATTGATGATGCTGGCGGTTCTTTTTTCACTTTCACGGGGCGGCACCATCGCTCTTTGTTGTATCTCTATAATGATTGGTTTGACGATGCCTTTCAGCAAGCGCAAGAAGCTTGCAACAGTTTTTTTGTGTCTTCTGTTTCTTGCCTTTTACGGTGCTCTGCTGGGTGGTTACGATGATCTGATCAGTCGTTTTGTTAATCTTCAGAGCTCAGCATTGCAGCGTTTTACGGTCTGGCGCATGAGTCTGATGATGCTTTTCGATCATTCTCTGACTGGTATCGGACTCGAATCTTATAGCAAACTTTCACCTCTTTACCTGAAAAACTTTTCCGGCAATCTTCTCTGGGATCGAGCTCATAATGAATACGTCGAACTTGCTATTGAACTCGGCTGGCCGGCGATGTTACTTTTTACCAGCTATTTGTTTAGCCGCCTGGCCATTTATGGTCGGCGCATCTTACGCAGTAAAGATGCCATTCTCGGAATTGCCGCTTTTGCCGGAATCTGTAGCTTTTTCATTCACGGAACTACCGATTTTGGTTGGCAGCTACCGGCTAACAGCGTATACTGTGTGACGCTAATGGCGCTGGTCGCGGCTCAACTTGATCGACAAAGAAAAAAATATACATGAAACTATCTGATTTTATTGACATCCATACTCATATCCTACCGGGTTTAGACGATGGCCCCAAAGAGCTTTCCGAGAGTATCGTTTTGGCGAGACTCTATACTGATGTCGGGATAAAAATGGTCTTTGCGACCCCTCATTTTTTACCCGGTACAGCTTGGTCGGCCAGTCCGGAAAAGATTCTTGCTGCTACCCAAATGTTGCAGGATTCTTTGCACCACTCCGGCTCTAAACTTATTTTAATCCCTGGCATGGAGATCGCCATCCAAAAAAATATGGGTATGAATCTTGACAGAGGACGTTATCTTCCTCTAGGGAACAGTAGTGCATATCTTCTTGAACCTCCCTTTGATTCCCCAAGTTTTAATCCTCTTGAGCCCCTTAATGAATTTCTGGAACGGCAGCAACAAGTGATTCTGGCGCACCCGGAACGGAGTGAATATTTTCAACTTTATCCCCAAACTCTACAAAAAGTTCACAGCCAGGGGGTTGCCATACAGGTTAATATCGGCAGCTTGCTCGGCTGGTTTGGGCAACAATCACAAGAGTTGGCAAAACAGCTTTTGGTATGGGATATTATCGACTACCTTGCTTCCGACGCTCACTCATCTGAACATCGGCGTCCGCCCAACCTGCAGGAGTGGCAAACTCTACAAGAGATCATCAACCCTGCGACTTTGCGGAAATTGGCTTACACAAACCCTAAGAAACTACTTTAGTAATTAAAAAGAGAACTCTATGTCCGACAATAACGATTTCAACAACCTGGAAATGAAAAACGGCAACGACCACCAACTTGCCAAGCCTGATAATGCTAATTTCAATCCCCGCAATCTGCCTTCTACAGATGTCCGTGAGCTTCTCCCCCCTCTCGAAGAGGAAATCCATCTTCGGGACTATCTTGATGTTCTGGTGCGGCGCAAATGGACAGTAATCTCGATTCTGTTGGTTATCTTTTTTGGGGCCGCAATTTTCACGCTTGCGACGACACCGCTCTTTCTTGCCAAAAGTGTTATCAAGGTAAGTGCTCAAGAGTCAAAAACGACCAAATTCGAGAGCCTGCAGTCTGATATTGTCAAGATGAAGGAGTTTCAACAGACTCAGATCAATCTTTTGCAGAGCGAGCAGGTCGCCGGTCGGGTTATAACGACTCTGGCCCTAGACAAGAGCCCAGTTTTTAATAGAAAAATTACGCTCAATAGCGATGATGATGCGGGGATCATGTCTCAGATCAAAGAACTGATCTCCATGGCTAAGGATTTTATTCGGTTTAAGGATGATAGTAATGAAGCGGAATTAAGCCCTCAAGCTCAAGTCCTCATTCTCCAGGACCAACTGTTGAGAAAGTTTCGCAGCAGTCTGCAGGTCAGCCCGGTCAGGAATAGTGAATTGATCAATCTCAGTTTCGAATCGTCTGATGCCAAGCTTTCGGCCGCAGTCGTTAATACGACGATGCGGGAATTTGTCAATATGCACATGGATAGCCGCCTGGAGGCGTCAAGGATTGCCAGCCGGTTTCTCGACCGGCAGATCCAAAGTGCCCAGATCAAGCTTGAAGACTCGGAGAAACAAATCACCAGATACTCGCGGCATATCGGCATTGTTTCACTTGATCCAAAGTTGAATATGGTTATGAAACAGCTCGAAGAGCTCAACAGTGCCTTAGCCACTGCCCGTGCTGTTCGTATCTCTAAAGAGGCGACCTATCAACAGGCGATCAGCAGCAATAAAAATAACCTCAGTCAGGTTTTGACCGACGAATTGATTCAGGATTTAAAACAAAAACATACCATGCTCGAGTCGGAATACCAGGATCTTTCTGTAACATTTAAAGCCGAATATCCCAAAATGAAGCAGCTCAAAGCCCGTATGAATAAAATTAAGGGGCAGCTTGAACTGGAAAAACAAGCGATCATTGATGCCATTAAAAATGATTACATGACCGCTCTAAAAACCCAAGCCTATCTCAACGAAAAAACCGAAGAACAGAAGCTGCGGGCTATTAATCTCAATGACAAAGCTACCCAGTATAAGATTCTGCAACGCGAGGTCAACACCAATAAATCGATCTACCAGAGCCTTTTGCAACGGGCCAAAGAGATTGAGGCAAGCGTTGGTGCAGCGGTAACTAATATCCAGATTGTCGACCAGGCTCGGGTCCCTATCTACCCATATAAACCAAAGGTTGCACTCAATTTCCTGCTCGGTATGGTTTTAGGTCTTTTTGGCGGCATTGGGGTTGCCTTCCTCCTCGAATATATGGATAATACCATCAAAAATCCGGACGAATTGGCAACTCGCTACCATATCCCGATTCTCGGCCTGATCCCTTATGACAAGGGCAAAGACACCAGCCGAGAGGTCATGGCGACAAAGTATTATAACGACCCTCGGGCGCCGATTTCCGAATCAATTCGCACTGCTATGACCTCGATCGACCTTTCAGCACCTAATCAACCCCCGAAAAGTATCTTGGTTACCTCGATTTTGCCTGGAGCTGGTAAAAGTACTATCTCTTGCAACATGGCGCTCTCCTATCTTTCCACTGGTGGCAAATGTCTGCTGATTGATGTTGATTTACGTAAACCCAGCCTGCATAAGGTTTTCAGTACCGGGAGTCGGAGCAAAGGTCTCTCCAGCGTGCTTACGGGTCTTGAAAAGCTGCAGAATGTCATTCATAAAACCGAATATGATGGTCTGCATTTCATCAGCAGTGGTCCTCTGCCCCCTAATCCAGCCGAACTTATCAGTTCTCGGCGCATGCGTTTACTCTTGGAAGTTGCGTGTGAACACTACGACCATGTTATCTTAGACAGTCCCCCATATCAGGGCTTTGCCGAATTACTTGTGCTTGCTAATATGGTTGATGGCACCATTCTGGTTACCGTTGAAGGCGATACGCCGCGCGAAGGGGTCAGTCATTTCCGTAAATCTCTGTTGAATATTGGTGGCAACATTCTTGGTTCAATCATGAATAAAACCGGTCAGAAAAAAGGCTATGGCTCGTACGGTGGCTACAAATACTATTCATACGCCTACAATTACGAATATGGTAAAGATGGAAAGTCTTAATGATATCTGTACACCCTAAAATCTCCAATACTTTTCTCTGCGCCATCCTTCTGACCTTCGGCCTGTTGCAACTGAAAGTCGCCTTTTTTGAACAGAGCAACTTTAGCGGGCCGAAAAAAAGTTCCAGGCTCTGGCACCAACAGATTAATTCCGCCTACCTGACCCAAGCGGCGAATAATGCCTACCTCTACCAGGGAAATAGCCGCAAAGCTTTACAGATCTTGCAAAAAGCATTGACCGTTGATCCCCTCCACATTCCCGCTTGGATCGCCTTGAGTGAGCTTAAATTTCATCAGGGTAATAAAACGGAGGCTCTTGCCATCCTTCAACATATCGATAGTCTGATGCGGGAGGTTGGACGTTGGCGTTGGCAAAAAACCATGCTCGCTTACCAGCTCGGAGAGGCGGAAATGGTAGCCCGCGATCTTAGCTATATCATCGATAAACTTCCCGGCCAACGTTCTAAGGCCCTTGATTTCGCCTTTTCGCTCTGGTCTGATAGTGAAACTCTGTTGCAAAAAATTGGCATTCAAAACCGTTTACACCTCTTTTACTACAGCTTAAACCCGAAACGGTTGGATATTGCCATCGCCTACTGGTCTGAAGTTCGTGAAAATCCGGAGCTTGAATATCGTCACAAACTGCGCTTTATTGAACTTTTACGTCGCCAAGGCGAGGTTACTTTAGCACGCTCTCTTTGGCAGCAGGAGGTTGATGGTGAGCATCTATTGCATAACGGAAACTTTGGCGACAACCCCCTGCAGACGGCTTTTGGTTGGCGGATCGGCAAACCGTCCGGTACAACCTGGGAATTGCAAACACCAACGGAAAACGAAAGAAGTGCCTTCCATCTCCATTTCACCGGCAGCGAAAATGTCAATTACTATCACTTGAATCAGCATATCGCGTTGATTGCCGGTCGCAGTTATACCTTGCAGGGGGAAGCTCGCTGTGAAAACTTGACCACCGATCAACGCCCCTACATCGAAATTATCGGCGTTAAGGCCAAAAAACCTCGGGAAAAGAGCTTGATGTTTAGTGCCAGCCAGTCCTGGCAACCCTTTACCCTCAATTTCAGCTTACCGCCCAATTGTGAACAGGTCTATATTCGCCTGCGTCGGAATAAAAGTTTTTATATCAACAATCAGATTGCCGGGGATCTCTGGCTTTCCAATCTGATTATCACCCCTAACGAGTTCGCAGATGACTAAACAGCAACGCGACAATATCGGTAGATTTATCAGGAAAGTCGCTGAACGTACCCCGACAGATGCACTTATTGCCTTTGTTGCTGCTAATTTTGGCATGCTTCCGGCCTGTCAGAAAATTATTGAGTTGCTGGTCGATACGAATTCAGACGAGCGTGAATGGCTTAAGGAACAATGTCACAACTTTCACATTGGCAGTCAACTTTTACAGTCCGAAAGTGAACGAGTCCTCTCAATCTTTCAGCCGGGGCTTTCGCATGATGAACAATACACCCTGCTTGACTTAAGTCCTGATGCAACCATCAGCGAAGTCAAAAGCGCCTTTCGTAAGCTCAGCTTTCATTACCATCCCGATAGCTCAACGACTAAAAACCCTGATGATTCGACAAAATTTATTGCTATCTGCCGTGCCTACAAAAAGATTATGCGCACTCATGAAGCCCAGGTAGCAACTTTGGACAGCTCTGAAAAAAACCCGTGGCGTTACGACACTGAACCAAAACAACCATCCAAACAGAGCCGCAAAACCATTTTTTTGATCGCCGCTATTGCTGTTGTATTGATCTTTATCAGTTTATCGGCGACTCGCAGCTACCGCAGAAAGGCGATGCTCAATAGCTTAGGGTGCGCTCCGAAGGTAGCCGCTGTCCAGCCACCGCAAAAAACCGCCTCGGCTGCCAACCCCCCGGAAACCACCCGACCACCGGTTGAAAAAACTGCTTCTAAAGTCGCGCCCGTAATGCCTAAATCTACCCCGTCACCCACAATTTCTAAGCCCACTATCATTGTCAAAAAACAGGCTCCAGCTGCGTCTAAAGTTATACCCGCAACCCCAAAATTGGTTGAGAAACCAATTTTAATAGCTAAGAAAACTACTCCACCCCGCGTAATTCCTGTGGGAAAAAAACAACTACCATTAAAAGCCAAAACTATCTTACCTAAACCTGTAGAAAAAACTCAATTCGTAGAGGTTAACGTCCCGGTTGTCCGAACCCCGGAAACCACCCGACCACCGGTTGAAAAAAAAGCTGTGGCCAAAGTCATAACTCCAACTCCAAAGCCCCCACTTTTCTCCTCAGATACTTTACAAGCGGCCTCGTTAATTTCTACCCTGCCGCGCACGTTTACGGCACCACCACTGCGTAGTCGTATTGATACTTTCATTGCAGCTTATACCCGTGCCTATGAATTACGGGATATGACCACTTTTGCCACCTTTTTTACCGATAACGCTAAAGAAAATAACATACCTTTCAAAGAGAAGCATTCACAATATCGTGAACTATTTGTCAGGTTAAAGGAAATTGCCTACAAAGTAACACCACTTTCCTGGCACAGCGAAAAAAATATTATCTATCTCTCAGCCCGTTTCCATGCCTATTTTCTCTACTTCAATGGTGAAGCTGTTAACATTCATGGGACTACTTCTTTCAAATTGCTTGAGGATAAAGACCATAATCTGAAAGTCAAAAATCTGACTTACACTGTAGACTAGCCAGCCCTTTTTATGAGCTTGACAATGGGGGAGTACTTTAGGGATATAAGTGAGTTAGAGGAAAGGCATTTGGTTCAGTCATGGTTGAGCGGTTAGAGGGGAGTTGTCTGGCTGTAACTCAATATAGGATCAACTCTATTTCTCAAACTGTAATGGGTGTTTAAGTTTAAATTAACCGGCCAGCAATTTCACTTTGAAGCGGCGCTCTCTGGGGCCGTCGAGTTCGGCGAAATAGATACCTTGCCAGGTTCCTAGAAGCAACTTACCCTCATGAATTGGGATGCTGAGCGAACAACCGATTAGTGTACTCAAAATGTGAGCATCGGAGTTTCCTTCGAGGTGGTGGTAATTTTCTTTCTCGGGTACCAGTTGTTTAAGTTTGCTCAGCATATCCCGGGGGACATCGGGGTCAGCATTTTCATTAATGGTTACAGCTGCGGTTGTGTGGGTGATGAAAATGACGCACAGCCCTTCGCTGAAGTTTTCGACTTTAAGGTTGCTTTCAACTAAAGTTGTGATGTCGATAAGTTCTTGTCTTTTGCTGGTTGAGAGTTTGTGGTCAAAAACCATGGTTACTCACCTTTTTTCAGTCTAATCTGGGGTCAATTATGCTTGATCGTAGAAAACTTGCAGTTATTCATATTGTGAAACGTGAGCTTGGTTTTTCTGAGGCTGAGTATCGCGATTTTCTTGAAAAAGCATAGCCATTGATTTGGAGCTTAGGTTACAACGGCCATTACATTTGGGTTACAAAAAATTGACAATTGCATCCCCCATCTCTTTAGTGCCAACAATTGTGCTGTTTTTGGTAGCAATGTCACGGGTATGGGTGCCCGCTTGCAGGGTTTTGGTGACCGCTTTTTCAATTGCATCAGCGGCGTCATCGAGTGCAAATGAGTGGCGTAGCATCATTGCCGCTGAGAGGATCTGGGCAATCGGGTTGGCGATTCCCTGGCCGGCGATGTCAGGGGCTGAGCCTCCGGCTGGCTCATAGAGGCCAAAATTGTTCAGGTTAAGGCTGGCCGAGGCTAAAAGACCCATTGATCCGGTTAGCATCGCCGCCTCATCTGAGATGATATCACCAAACATATTGCCGCACAACATAACATCAAACTGGTGCGGGTCCTTGACCATCTGCATGGTGGCGTTGTCGATGTAGAGATGGTTCAGGGTGACATCGGGGTACTCTTTGGCGACTTCGATAACCACCTCACGCCATAAAACCATACTTGTCAAAACATTGGCCTTGTCGATTGAGGTTACTTTACGCTTGCGCTTGCGGGCGGCGGCAAATGCAAGGTGGGAAATTCGTTCGATCTCAGCCCGGGTGTAGACCAGTGTGTCGAAGGCTTTTTCATCTTTTCCAGAGCCTTCACGACCTTTGGGTTGGCCGAAGTAGATGCCACCGGTTAGTTCACGGACGCAGAGAATATCGAAACCAGCACCGACAATTTCCGGTTTTAAGGGTGAGGCTGCGGCCAGAGAGGGGTAGATCCGGGCGGGACGGAAATTACAGAAGAGATCAAAATGTTTTCTTAAAGGTAGCAATGCCGCCCTTTCCGGTTGCTCGCCAGGCGGGAGGGTTTCCCATTTCGGGCCGCCGACCGCACCGAAAAGGATAGCATCACTCTCTTCGCAGCATTGCAAAGTTTCCGGTGGCAGGGCAGCACCATAGTTGTCAATGGCACAGCCGCCGATATCAGCAAAGTGGTATGTGAACTTGCAGGAGAATTTTTTCTGGATAGCCTCAAGTACTTTGAGGGCTTCGGGCATTACTTCCGGGCCGATACCATCTCCGGCCAAAATAGCTATTTTTTTCATTAATTACTCCATTGTTTTAATACGTTAAGCATGATCATGTCATACGAATTGCAAATTGGGGGCAAAAACCGACGCAGTAGCCGCAACGCAGGCAGAGGTCGGGGTTGATGGTTGGTTTGGTCTCTGCAGATACTTTGCTAATAGCATGCTTTGGACGGGTTGTGATACACGGACTGCAATCTTTACAGAGGAATTCGACTACCTGAAAGCATTTTTTTTCAATTACAAGCTCCGGCAGGGTCTCAAACTCATTTCCATCTAGGTTGAAATAGGCCAGATTATATTCGACTTCCTGTTCACTGACCATGCCCATTGCAATCGGTAAAGGAAACTTGTCACGGACAAAGCTCAAGGCGGAATGATAGTCACTAACCAGGCAACCGCCGCCTAAGGCTTTCATGAGATAGACTCCCTGGTTCTGTTGTCGGCATAAGTTTATTGCCGTTTCCATCTCTTCCGTAGAGCCTTGGAGGATGCCGGTGCCGGTTTTGTTGATAATTGGAAAGACAATATCGACCTCATCATTTACTGCTGCTAAACGAACGGTCGGCACCGAGTGCGTGCTGATGCCAACTGCCTTGACCAGACCTTGCTTCTTACAATCAAGTAGGGCCTGCCAGGCACCCTCACGTTTTTTGAAAACATTTTCATCTTCCGGTATCCGGGCTGCATGGAGATGGAAGATGTCAATATAGTCCAGCCCCATCTGTTGTAAACTCTCGATTACTGCCGTCCGCATTCCGTCGTAGTCTAGGGCCATAGATTTGCTGGCTATTACTGGTCTGATAGTGGTCTGCTGCAAAGCTTTGCAAATTGGGGCATAGGTCTGGTAGAGTTGGGCGGTGTCGATGAAGTTAACCCCTCCGGATAGAGCCTTAAGGATGATTTTAGCGCCAGCATCAGTCGTGATTTTTTTCTGAAGAGGACCCATCGGCAAAGCCCCAAAGCAGAGTTCGCTGACTGTAATTCCGGTTTTACCTAAAATGAAGTTACGCATAAGTTTATCTCCGGCACTGGTTGTGATTTAAACCTACAACTTAAATGTAGACATTTAAGTTGTAGGTTTGCTATTGTCAGGAAACCCTAATGCGTATAGTATTGTTCCTGTGGATGTCAAGAAAAAAACCATGTTATGCGTTGGGTGTCAGCTTATTTAAGGAGGACAAGATGGAGCTCTTTGCCGAAGCTGGTATTCCCACAGCTGAAATCTGGCAGATTGCAACCGGCAATGGCCATGAGCTGCTGGGTTTAAAAGGGGATCCATTATTATCGCTTGATCAGGGGTTGCCTCTGGTTTCTGCTGCTAGACCAAGTAAAATGTTTACTAAATGACAAGGTTGGGGAATTGAATGCTTGAAGAAATGGAGATCTATGATGCGCATGTGCACTACTTATGGCGCGACTCTTTAGCTGAGAATAGATCTAAGTTTATGGCGTTGCAGGAAAAAGGCTTGCAGGGGATGGCTTTGATTGTGATGGGGTACCATCTGGCGGACCCTCAAAAATGTTTTGAATTTATCCCGCATGCCTATCATGACAAGATTGGCCAGCATATATTCTCTGAGAGCTCTGGGATGGAACTGCCTGCAGCTGACCAATTTTCAAATATAGAGATTTTCCCATACCTTGACAGTCGCTATATCACCGAAACTGAGGCTGATCTATCACGGTTTAAAGAGAAGGGCTTTCGCGGCTTAAAACTTCTTTATGTGGCAGATGAAGATAAAGCATACGGGATGACCGGTTGGACAGGCCTCTTTGGGAAATCTCATCAGGAGTATGAGAAGTTAACTCTGCATCTGATTGAACAGGCTGTGGCATTCAATTGGCCGGTGATTTTTCATGCTGATTTACGCTTGCACGAGGGCTTTATTCAAGGTGTTCTGGAAAGATTTAGCGGGCACTCTTTCATCTTTCCCCACTTCGGTTTTTCGCGAAAGATCATGGCCCGACTGATTGAGCAATATACTGGTTGTTACACTGATTTTTCGTCGCTTTTGCCATTTATGCAAAAAAATCCGGAAAGGTATAGGGAATTCATTGAAACATATGCAGACCGGGTGCTTTTTGGCTCTGATGCCACCAGTGACTGGCCCGATTTGATCAGTGCATATATTGAAACAGTGAAAGCTTTAATTGCTGACGATGTTATACGGAAAAAAGTCTTTCGGGATAACTATCTCAAGGTGCATCAGGTTCGTGATCATGGTGCCGGAGATCCCGGCCGTGCGGGCTGTTAAGATGCCTTACGTTAAAGAGGTAACAAAAAGAGCTCCACGTAATCGAACCCTGACAATTCTTGAAGATGAGAGAGGCCCGCTGTTGCAGCAGACTATCAGCCTGGACTCGGTCGCAACCATTGATAATCTCAGAGACAAGCTGATTCATCAAGATCTATTTTCATGTCTAGAATTTCTACCAGAAAATTTTGTTGATCTGATGATTATCGACCCTCCGTACAATCTAAGTAAAAAATTTGCTGGGAGTAAATTTTCAAAAACAACTGCAAAAGAGTATGAAAAATGGCTAGAATCCTGGCTGCCAAAACTTAAAAAGTGTCTGAGAAGTAATGCTTCGATCTATGTTTGTTGCGATTGGCAATCATCAAAATCCATGCAAAATGTTTTGGAAAAATATTTTATTGTTAGAAACAGAATTACCTGGGAGAGGGAAAAAGGGCGCGGAGCAAAAGCAAACTGGAAGAATTCATCAGAAGATATTTGGTATTGCACGGTCTCAAATGATTACTATTTTGATGTTGAAGCGGTTAAGCTAAAAAGAAAAGTCATTGCTCCTTACCGTGATTTGTCCGGCCAGCCCAAGGACTGGCAGGAGACAAAATCTGGCAATTATCGGCGCACCCACCCCTCAAACTTGTGGACTGATATCTCAATTCCGTTCTGGTCAATGCCCGAAAACACAGATCATCCGACCCAGAAACCGGAAAAGTTAATTGCCAAGTTGATTCTGGCAAGTTCAAAGCCGGGTGAGTTTATTTTTGATCCATTTTTGGGGTCGGGAACTACCTGTGTGGTGGCAAAGAAGTTAAAGAGATATTATTCCGGGATTGAGCAAGAGCCAGAGTATTGTCAAATGGCAGTTAAGCGACTTAACAATATTGCAGCTGATAGTAGCATTCAGGGCTACCATGATGGGTGTTTCTGGGAAAGAAATAGTCTTGTTGAGCAGAAAAAAAGGTAGCTTCCAAGTAACTGCTTAGCGCAATATTTTCAACCACAGCGTTCACAGAGAAAACCTAGCCTCCCCCTGCCAAAACACTCAGATCAAAGTCACAGTTTATCAGGCCCGACCTCATCGCCTTTCGGGTTGTCAGCTCTATTGTTTTCAGTGTCCAGCAGCCCTTTGATTTTCATGTCTATTTGGTCCGATAGCGATAATCGTTACTGTGGCAGCTTGAATTGTGGTCGCTAAAGAGATGGGCGGGGATTTCCTGGCACAGCTTGTGCAAAATATTACTTTGATTGAGTCTTGAATACTCTTAAGTTGAAAAATATCACCTTGGTCATTGTCAAGCTCAGACTCTGTTCGGTGCAGGTTATAGTCTGCATGGGTAGCTTTGGAATTGATCAGGAAGTATTATGTGGTGCGTCAAATCCCCCAATTTTCATTTAAAAGTGTGAAAATGCGCATTGACCGCAGCGTCGCTGTTTTCGTCGACAGGTGAGAGGAAGGTCAGATGGTGTCGGAAATAGTTTTGCAGTACCCTGTGTACAGTCTGGAAAATAAGCTTTTATTGCCGGCGGGAACGGTTCTCTCTGAGAGTGTACTTGAAGAGCTTATGTCGCGGGCTGAAGACCACCCGGGATGCTTTTTGTTGCAATATGGCACGGTCCAAAGAGATCTCTTACATTTTCTTTCCGAACCACCATATCAGATAATTTTTCACGATCCCCAACAAAAAATGGAAATGCTGCGGACGATGGAGAGGGTGTACCTGGTCTTGCCGGTGCTCCGGAGCCTCGACTATTTCAAAAAATACGATTACCATACCTACCGACATATGCTGATGGTCTTTGCGCTCTCCGAGATGTTGGCCAAAGAGTTGATTTCAGAATTTCATACTAAAGAACCTGAGACCATATCAAGTCCTACTCATGACATTGGTAAAATATGTGTGCCTTTGTCGATTCTCATGAAGAGAACCCCTTTGACCAAATCCGAGTTCCATTTATTGCAACATCATACTGTGGCCGGTTATGTTCTGGCTAGTTATTATCTGAAGAATATCGACCATATTGCGGCTCGGGTGGCACGGGATCACCATGAGCGTAAAAGTGGAACCGGTTATCCTCGAGGCACTTCCAAGGTTGATCGTATGGCCGAGATCGTAATTGTTAGTGATGTTTATGATGCGCTTATTTCCCCCCGGCCATATCGTCCGATATCATATGATAATCGGTCGGCCCTGGAAGTTATTACAGAGATGGCGGAAAAGGGTGAAGTAAGTTGGGATATAGTGAAGGTTCTTATCTCGCAGAATCGGCGGGAAAAACCTGGGATTGATGAGTTTGTTGTATCCACGGAGAGAAGAGGTCGAAACCCTGCCGGCAATTTGCACGGGATTACGGTTGATGATGATGAAGAAGAGAGACAACGTATTGTGGCCTGATTTCTTAGGTTTTTTAATTTTTAACGAAAGGGAGTAATGCTATGAGTCAAAAAATCAAAGTAGGTATAATCGGTGGTGGAGAGACAGGTGTGTCCTTGATGACAAATTTTATGAAGTACAAATTTATTGAAATTGTTGGGCTGGCTGATGTCGACGAAAATGCTGAAGGTATAAAAGTGGCTAACGATTTTGGGATAATGACGACTCAGGACTTTAATGATATTGTCGCTTTGGGTGAAAAGGTTGATATCTTGGTCGATACGGTCGGGAAAAAGGTGATCAGGACTGCGGTTAGAGATGAGATGCAGAAGTCTGGAAACCAGCACACGATTATCATGCCTGAACTGATTGTTTTGTTGCTGGAGGCCATGATCAATGAAAGAGATGAGATCAAGGGCGGCAAACATGGTTTTCAAACTTATTAACCGGATGTGTTCTTGAAAAGTACCCTTATTTTGCAGAAATCATGGAGTTGTTAATCCAGTCTTCATGATTTCTGCAAAAAGCTTGAGACAGATAAAGGCAAGCCCCCACCGTCAAATCATTTCCAATATCCTTTTTTGTGTAAAGTGTTCACCCTATGGTCGCCGTTCCGTAAGATTATCTCAGTAACAACCAATTAATGAATTCCTGAAACACATTGCGCTTATTAGAAAAGTTATAGATTGTTAGGGAGTTTTTGATTATATTGTCGTCTATGATGATTTGCCGGCATTTGCAGAGGAATTCAACGCGGCCTTGTTGCGAGGACTTGTTACTTTCATATTAAGGAGAGGATGAAATGATAGTTGATTATGACAAAATGGTAGCTTTTCATGGGCATAGTTGTCCGGGGTTAGCAATGGGTTATCGGATGACGGTGGCAGCGATGAGCTATCTATCCCAGTACCGGTCTGAAGATGAGGAACTGGTGGCAATTACTGAAAATAACGCTTGCGGTGTTGATGCCCTGCAGTTTATCAGTGGGTGTACATTTGGTAAGGGGAATCTGATTTTTAAGGATTACGGTAAACAGACATATACCTTTTACGCCCGTAAAACCGGTCAAGGGGTTCGGGTGACCCTTAACCGGGCAGCCATCCCGGAGGCTTTAAAAGGTGATCGCCCGGCTTATATTGAGTGGCTTCTGGCGGCCGCTGAAAAAGAAGTTGTCTCTTTACAGGGAGTGACGATAAAAGAGCCCGAAAAAGCTCGGATTATGGACTCGGTAGTTTGTGAGAGTTGTGGTGAAGCGGTCATGGAGAGTCGTATCTGTACGCAAGATGGTAAACAAATTTGCATTCCTTGTTGTGGAATAAGCCCAGCTCTGGCAGACTCCTAAGGTTGGTGCCATGAACCTTTGCCATTTTCTCAGGACCAATCGTAGCGATATTATCGATGATTGGGTGCACCAGTTGAGTCGTACGACCAGTGATCGTTACAGTAATCGGCAATTATCGGAACTGCGTGAGACCGTGGCTCGGGCTTACGACGGCAACTACTCGGTGATCTGCAATCATGACTGGCAGCCGATTGAAGAGTTTATTGTTTTTATTACGGAAATGCGACTTGAGCGGGGTTTTGCTCTTTCTGAGGTGCAAAAAGCTTTTGCAATCTTTAGAATAATTATGATCAATCGCTTGCCGTTGGTTTTCAAAGGTGAAGATTTGGTTAACGCTCTCCTTTCGGTTAATAACTCAGTTGATGTTACGATTAATCGGTTCAGTGAATATTTTCAGGGTAAGCATGAAGAGGAGATGCAGGGTCTTTTAGAAAGCCTTGAAGATAAGGTTGAAAAACGGACGGAGCAGCTCTATAATTCAGAGAATCGTTACCGAACCCTGGTTGAGGATATCAGTGATGGTTATTTCGTCTGTCGTGATGATCGACTGATCTTTGCCAATCGAGCGCTTAGTCGCATGTTGGGGCGAGAGCCAGAAACTCTGGTGGGGAAAAACTATGAGAGTCTCTTTGCTGGCATTGAGTCGCAGTCCTCTGCTGCTTCAAGTCACGAAGTTTTTGAAACCGAAGCCATTAAGGTTGACAAAACCCGATTTCCGGTCGAAATAAAGGTCAACCGCGTTCGTTATGACGGTCTTCCGGCTTTAGCTGGAGTCTGCCGGGATATTACCGAACGCGTGGCTTCGGCGCGGCGTGAAATTGAACATGAGCGCTTGGTTGTTATCGGCCGTATGGCCACGGTTTTTGCTCATGAAATCAGAAATTCACTCTCCTCGATCAAGGTTAATGTCAGGATTTTGCAGAGAAAGCTTGAGCTGGTTGAAAATGATACCCGACGTATGGAAATCATCTTGCGTGATATCAATAAATTGGATAAACTTCTTCATGATACCCTGCTTTTTTCCCGACCCTTAGAGATAAGCCCGCATTGGTATGATGTTAATGAACTCTTAACTAAAGCTGTGAAGCGGTTTGATGATCTTTTGCTGGCGGCTGGAATTTCGGTTGAAATTGAACTTGACGAGACTCTTCCAGAGCTCAAAGTTGATAATAGCAGTATGGAGATTGTTTTTGACAATCTGATTGCTAACGCGATCCAGGCTTTAAATGAATCTCTGGATAAAAAATTGACTCTTTCGACTCACTTTAGGCAAAATGTAGGTGATGATGAAATGGTTGAGATGGTTGTCGCAGACAGCGGCTGTGGTGTGTCTGAAGTTGAGTTAGGGCAGATCTTCCAGCCTTTTTATACAACCCGGGAGAATGGTATCGGACTGGGTTTGAGTAATGTTGTTCGGGTGCTTGAGCAGCATGGCGGCTCGATTACGGTGGAAAGTAAAATTAATCAAGGTACGATTTTCAGGGTGGCACTGCCATGGCAAAAAGAGTTGAAATAGTTATTGTTGACGATAACCTGGAATTACTTGAAAGTCTTGAGCTCTACTTTCGGGAGAAGGGTTATGGGGTTGCCACTGCTGATAACGGTGAAGCCGGATTACTCCTGATCAAGGAGCGGCAACCGCAGATTGCAATTGTCGATCTGCGATTGCCCGGTATCAGTGGTTTGGAGTTACTGCAAGCCCTGAAGCTTGAGGGGATTGAGTGTCGAACTGTCGTCATAACGGCCTATCAGGAGATGGAAACCACGGTTCAGGCAATTAAGCTTGGAGCTTTTGACTATCTCCATAAACCGATTGATATTGATCTCCTTGATGCGGTCATTGACAAAGCCTTAAGTGATATTCCCGAGACTGAATCGATCAAGGTCGTGGATGAGGGTTTCAAGGAGAACACAATTGTTGGTCGTTCGCATGAGCTCAAAGAGATTTTTAAAATCATTGGCCTGCTTTCGGAGGTTAAAACCACCGTTCTGATTGCGGGGGAGAGCGGTACCGGTAAAGAGTTGGTGGCCCGAGCGCTTCACTTTCACAGTTCTTCGGCGGGGGAGCCCTTTATCGCTCTTAACTGTTCTGCTATTGTCGAGAATTTGCTTGAAAGCGAACTTTTTGGCCATGAGCAGGGCAGCTTTACCGGGGCGGTTGCCACCAAAAAAGGTAAATTTGAGATTGCTGGCAGCGGCACCTTGTTTCTTGATGAAATCAGCGAGCTTCCCCTCCATCTCCAGGCTAAAATTTTACGTTTTATGCAGGAACGTGAGTTTGAAAGGGTTGGTGGGAACCGAAAAATAAAATTTAATGCTCGGATTATTGCGGCAACCAATCGTGATCTTGGCCAAATGGTTAGCCAGGGAGAGTTTCGCGAAGATCTCTACTTTCGCCTCAAGGTTTTTGAGATCGATATTCCACCGTTGCGTAAACGCAAAGAGGATATTCCTTTGTTGGTTGAGTATCTTGTCAAAAAAATAAATCGTACTACCGGAAAAAAAATTCGTCGGATCCCGATGGCGGCCATTGAACGTTTCATCGAGCACGACTGGCCCGGTAATATTCGTGAACTTGAAAATGTCCTGACTCGGGCAGTCGTCCTCTCTAAGGACGATTGCCTACATGAAACCAATGTCGTCAACCTTCTGCGCCAGCCTCAGACCCCTCAGTCACCGGCCTTGCAGTTGAAAAGTTTAAGTGAAATCGAAGCCCAACACATTAGCCATGTGCTTGACTATTGTCAGTGGAATATCTCCCAGGCTGCTCGTATACTTGAGATAACCCGGCCTACATTAAGGAACAAAATCAAAGCCCTAAATCTTGCTTGCGAGGGTAGTTGAAAAATGTCAGATTGGACCAAGACTGTTCCTGGCAAAATAAAATATGCTGCAGTTTTTTTGCTGTCAAAATTTTTTTTAGTATATAGGCCCGAAATTTTGGACAACAACAACAATCTCAACTCAAAGTCAAAGGTTTTCCGTAATGTCTATAACTACCTCAAAAAAACATTTTTGCCCCTTACTGTTTATCGTCTTTCTCGTTTTATTAAGTGCGTTAAATTGCCCGGCTCAACCGCCGGGAGTCAGCAATCCTCTGGAAAACAAACTCTACAAGGGGTCAGTTGATGAAATCGCCGCATTTATCGACCTGCGTCAGGATGAGTTCGGACAAATTATAAATGACCTTGATAAGATCACTGATAAAGATGCGGCCAAGGATATTAAGAGCAGTGCCACTGCAGTCAAGGACCTTTTTCAAGGCCTCTCTCTGCAATACAAAAGCCTGCTCAAAGAGCTATCAAGAGCCGAATCTACACCTTTGAATAAACCGACTGTTAAGGGGCCGCCTTACAGCACCGAAAATTTCGACAAAGTCATCACTTTCCAGAGAAAGGTCAACATCAGGCTTACTGAAAACAGTAAAAAATTCGCCCTTTTACAAAGCCGCTTGACAAGCCTTCAAAAAATCGCCGTCAACCAGCTCTCCGAATATTCCAGACGCTTAAAAACTGATTCTGAATACTATCTCCTGCTCTATGAAAAATACGGTAAACTCCTCAACCTCCAGTGCGAATACGCTCTCCTGCAGGTTAAAAAACCAAAACTTGAAAACCTGCTGGTCAAACTTAACAGCAGCAAAAAAGAGGCTAACAACTGGGTCAAAGAGATCTTCAGCCTCATTGAGATCAAACCGGAAGACATCACCAAAGCGCAAAAGTTAAAAGATGAACGGCAGAGCCTTTTTAAAAAGAATACTGATACAACCAGTAGCGAATACCAGGATCTCAATCAACGCGTTTTAATCTATGAGGTCCAGCTTGATGAGGCCCTGAACAAAATTGAGTTGGCCAAAGAGAGCGACCCTGAGCAGGAGAGTTTACGCGCGGAGAAAGAGCGCATTGAGCTGATCCTTGACGCCTTGAAACTGCGCATTCACCTCATCAACCAGAACCGTATTAACTGCGAAATCAAAATTTTAAAAAGCAATTTCCGCTTACAGTGGCTTAAAGACTATGAACTTGGGGCACAACCGGAAAGCCTTACTAATTTTATCAAAGAGTGGTCACTGGAAGCTGACAAGCTGAAGCACAAGCAGGAAGCCACAACCACTGCGATTTCAGAGGTAACCCTGGCCCGTTCCACCCTGACCCAAAG
This sequence comes from Pseudomonadota bacterium, assembly GCA_030641485.1. Lineage (GTDB taxonomy): Bacteria > Desulfobacterota > Anaeroferrophillalia > Anaeroferrophillales > Tharpellaceae > Tharpella. Next base: position 2,677 of record DAOWHJ010000014.1, on the reverse strand, counting down.
GCTGGTAAACATAAAAAACCAGAAAGCTACTGCCCAAACACCACAACTCATCGAAACCATGACGAACCTTACCCGCCAAGCGGGCAAAGTCAATGAGAATATCGACAAACTAATTCTGGCCCTCTCTGAAAACGATCAAGCTCTCAGAAACGCGACACGTGAAATCGAACAGATTCTTGACCTGGTCCGTTTTACCATCAGCCGCAATGAACGCATTCGCACTTGGAGCGCTCTCTACCTGGCCGGCTTTCATGAGCGCGTGCAAAATGTTGTCTATTACCCTCTTTTTTCAATTGGCACATCTTTCGTAACCCTGAGTATTATTTTAAAGATCATTTTTCTACTTTTTGCCGGGGTAATCACCCTCCGTCTCCTGCGCCGGCAAATTGCCCGCCTGCTCGAGAAAAAAATGGGCATGTCAATTGGCGCTATCAATTCGATAACTACTCTTGGTTACTACATCTCCCTACTTATCGGTACTTTGATCGTCCTCTCTTCAGCCGGGCTCGATTTAAGTCAGCTCAGCATTATTCTCGGAGCCCTCGGTGTCGGTATCGGTTTTGGCCTGCAGTCGATCACCAACAATTTCATCAGCGGCATTATTCTCCTGACTGAGCAAAGTGTCAAAGTTGGTGATTACGTCCACCTCGGTGACGGACTGGTTGGCGAAGTGAAAAAGATGACGATCAGAGCGACTGTTGTCCGTACCGTTGAAGGCGAGGATATTATCGTTCCCAACTCCGAGTTTATTTCGACCAGGGTCAACACCTGGACCTATGGCGACGACTGGCGCCGTCTCAATATCCCCTTTGGTGTCTCCTACGACTCCAATCCTGATGAAATTGTCCAACTGGCTGAGGCTGCAGCCCGTGAAGTTGATATCACCAGAGAAGACTTCATGCACCCCTTGAAAATATTTTTTGAAGGTTTCGGCGATAATAGCCTTGATTTCTCGATTCGGGTATGGTGCCGTATGACTAATCTCAAGGCCCCTTCCGGCCTGAAAAGCGACTACTATTTCGCTCTTTTTAGAAAATTACAAGAAGCCGGAGTCACAATCCCCTTTCCTCAGCGTGACCTGCATCTACAAACCACCTCTCCCGAGCTGACGGAGAAGCTTGAAATGTTGATGAGTACCAATAACAACCCAAGAGCCATGCCGTACCAGCTGCCGACAGTCAGAGATAATCAACATGAAAACCTGAAAAATTGATACTCTTAACCTGAGTGGTTTAGCGTTGAAATTTAAACGTCTCTTTTCGTAAACCATAGCTTTGCATTTTATTATAAAGACTGCGCGGATGGATGCCTGAAAGCCTGGCGGCCTCGGCGACGCGACCTTTGGTTTTGCGTAGTACCATCTCCAGATAGATTCGTTCAACCTGCCTTTCCATGCGCTGCAATACCTCTGGCAGCGTCATCTTCTCCCAATCAGCTTGATTGTCAGACAGAGGCGACATCAACGCTTGAACCCTATCCGACTTTTCACGGAAGATGATCGGCAGATCACAAGGCATAATCTTTTCACCCTTACAAAGCAGTACCGCTCTCTCTAGTACGTTCATCAGTTCGCGAATATTACCGGGCCAATCATAACGACATAACGCAGTTATAACTTCCTGTGAGAGCCGGTTCGGTCCGCGACCGATCTTTAATCGCAAAGAAGTAACGAACATCTCAGCCAGAGCCGGAATATCCTCCTTGCGATTACGCAGTGGCGGGATAAGCAGGGTTATCACATTTAGCCGGTAAAAGAGATCCTGTCGAAAACTGCCCAGCGCAATCTCTTTTTCCAAATCCTTGTTGGTTGCGGCAATTATTCTCGTATCTACCCATATTGGTTTCTCCGCCCCAACCGGGGTGACTTCATGTTCCTGTAAAACCCTGAGCAGTTTGGCCTGCATATGGAGAGGCATATCGCCAATCTCGTCAAGAAAAATTGTCCCCTGGTGGGCCAGTTCAAAAACTCCTCGCCGAGCTCGTATAGCTCCGGTGAAAGCTCCTCTCTCATGACCAAATAATTCACTTTCAAGCAATTGTTCCGGTATGGCCGCGGTGTTAACGGCAATAAATGGGCCACCTGAACGATGGCTTTCGGCATGAATCACCTTGGCAAGGTGCTCCTTGCCAACACCGGTTTCACCTAAAATCAAAAGTGCCGAATCCGTGGACACAACCTGCTTGACCTCCTCCATGAAAAATTTCATTGCCTGATTCCGGGAAAAGAAATCATTGATGTTCGGTTTTATGCGACCAAACGTATCATAACGTTCGGCAACATTAAACTGCTGACGAGATTCAATAACGCTCTCCAGCGCCTCCACCATACTTCTCGCCGGGATGCCGGAGTAGAAGACAAGATCGGCTCCGGCGGCAATTAAACGGATATTTTCTTCAGGCGCATCCTCTTCACATAGAACAACCGAGATCGGTTTTTCCGGTAAATTATTGAGCTGACTTAAGCCCGACTCCACCGGTTGCGGGATATAACTCTCACTGATCACGATAATGTCGCCGCAATCATGAACAAGTTTCTGCCAAGGTCTGCGTAGGCGACCGTATGTTTTGACTTGCTCCCCACTCTCGGTAAAATATTCAGCCAGCAATTTTTCAAGTTTAAGATCATGTAGTCCCAGAGCGATGCGCATCCAAACCCTCATTTATAAAAAAAGTTATT
>DAOWHJ010000040.1 GCA_030641485.1 Pseudomonadota bacterium | reverse complement strand
CAAAAGGTTGGCAATCTGATTTGCCTGTTGATCAAACTCTAACCAGCTTATCTCGCGGCGACTGTCATTCTCAGGATCCCTCTCAATCAGAGCCGTTTCTTTTGCATACATGCGCCCGTTGCGGGCTAGAATTTCAGTAATAAGCATATAATTTCCTTATCTATTATTGACTTGAAAAGTATGAAAAAACTATTGATTTTAGATTTTTGTGATTATTGCAATATTCAGACCGAAAGCAAATCAACGACAGGAGCAGCGCAGACCAATTCTGTACACTTCCCACTCTCTGACAGCCTCCTAACATAAATCTACCCTCAAATAGAAGAAAATCGGACCTGTCAAACAGACACTCTTTACCGATAAGCGGTAATTTTTCCCCTAACTAACGGGTTGGCTTCCAAGTAACAAGCATTGATGCCTTCGTAAAAAGCCACGGGATGACTAAGTAAAAAATTCGAGCGACAAGATGCACCCCAAGGGCACTTCCTGCGGGCGTAGATCGGACTTTTCACGATGCCACAAATATTTAGTAAATGACAAAGATACTTGGTCAAAAACTTTAACCACTCGTCCGTTGCACTCTGTGTCCACTGTGGTAAAAAATCCACTGATCCGTTACCACTGTAATTCATTTATTAAAGTTGCTAAAAAACTAACAACAAGGTAGAGTTCGGACTTAATTATGGAAACTATTAATCTAAAAGTCAAGCGGGTCAGCTATATAAATGCTGAAAACGGTTACGTTGTGCTTAAGGGCGAAAGTGGACGACGGCTGGTAACTGCGGTTGGAACCCTGCCCGAAGCCTTGAATGGAGGAAAGCTCCAAGGTCTTGAATTTAAGTTTTCAGGCGCGTGGGAGATGAGTAAATTTGGCCGCCAGTTTGCCTTTTCAAGCGCCCAAATCATCACTAACGAGACCTTCTATTTTCTGGCCAAGGTCGTCAAAGGTCTCGGTGATAAACTAGCCCAAAGACTCCTTGAACATTATGGCGAAAAAGAGCTGACTCGAATCCTTGAAAACGACCCGGAAAAACTTTTGGAGTTTAAAGGTATAAAAGAGAAAAAATTAAGCCAGATAAAAACCTCCTGGGAGAAACAGAAAAACTTAAGGAGTCTCTCAGAATTTCTCCTGCCCCATGGCATTACCCCCAACCTTCTAATTCGAATTTTTAACGCTCTTGGCGACGAAGCAGTGAAAAAGATTCGCCTTAATCCCTACTCTTTGACTGAAATTCGTGGGATCGGTTTCAAAACTGCTGACGATATTGCCAGAAAACTTGGCCTGAACTTTCTCTCTCACCATCGGATTGAAGCTGCAATCCTCCACCTACTACTCGAGGCCGGTGACCAGGACGGCCACACCTATGTGATTCCAGATACATTATACGTACAACTTAGCGAACTGCTTGATAATGAAGAGGAACAAGTTGACCCGACGGCCTTTGAAAAAGTTGTCAGAAAAATGCAGGAAGAGGAAAAAATTGTCATTGACAAAGAACACCGGATTGCCTTGAAAGCTTTTCACTATATGGAGAGTTTTCTTGAGACCTTCTTTCGTAAGCGTTCCCAAGAACGCTTACAACCGATCATGAAATCAGATAAGGTCAATAATTTCATTGACCAGCAGCAACAAAAACTAGGCTTCACCTTGGCCCCACAACAGCGCCAGATAATCAACTTGATTGGTACTGGAAAACGCCGCATTTACGCTCTTTCCGGTTACGCAGGAACTGGAAAATCAACCATCGCCAAGGCCATTCTCAATCTGCTAGCCGAAAATTTTTGTGACCGCAAACTGATAACCTGCTGCGCCTTTACCGGAATGGCCGCAGCTCGAGTTCGTAAGCTCAGCGGCTTCCAGGCATACACCATCCATTCCCTGCTTAAATATAAAGGTGAAAACCGTTTCGAGTTTAATCGAGAAAAACCCCTTCCCTACAAGGTTATCCTTTTAGATGAAGCCGGCATGGTCAATACGCAAATTTTCTATCGCCTGGCCCTGGCGGTTTCAGATGAAACTATCTTTATTTTAGTAGGTGACCCGGCCCAGTTACCACCGATCGGGGCAGGAAATGTTTTTGCTGACATTCTTGGAAAACCCTATTTGGGCCACATCAGTCTGACCCAGATATTTCGCCAGAGTGAAGATTCAGTTCTGGTCCATTTTGCCAATATAATCCGCACCGGTGAAATGCCACCTGATTACGAACAGAGTTATCAGGATTTTATTTTCATGCGTGAAGATATTCCGAACTACTTCCAACTTAAGAAGGAGCTCCCAGAAAAGGAGTTGCGAGAAATTCGGGGAATGTGTAACGAGCGGATTCGCAAACTTATTTTGGAACTTGCGACTAAGGCGGTTAAACGTCTAAAATTCCCAACCTGGGACTTTCAGGTTTTAACCCCGGTTAGGCGTGGACCCTTAGGCACTGAAGTCTTAAACCATCAACTCCAGAATGTTTTCAACCCGAACAGCCCCTGCCAGACTGAGCGCTTTGGAACAATTTTCAAAGTTGACGACAAGGTTGTTCATCTGCAAAACAAAGATATGGAGTGTGCCCGTTATCAAACAGGCGCTCAGCCCAGTCTCACCGGAGGCTGGCGGCGACAACGTATTTTTAACGGTTTCGTCGGTATCATCAAAGAGATTGATTTGAAAAATGAACTCTTTTACGTCATCTACCCTGGCCCCTTGGTCGTACGCTATAACTTTGATCATATTCGCGACATTATTGACCTTGCCTACTGCCTGACCGTTCATAAAGCTCAGGGCAGTCAATACAAGTATGTTGCTATCCCGCTGAGCAACAGTCATTTCATGATGCTCAACAACAAATGGTTCTATACTGCTATAACTCGCGCAGAAAAAAAAGTTTATTTGATTGGGCAAGAATTTGCGCTAAAAAGAGGTTGCACAAACGTTGATACGACGATTCGTAATACTTTTCTAGCCCTTAAAGATGTGGAGTAACAATGACTTCCAGAAAAAAGATGATAAACCGAATATTGGGCAGAATTCTGATGGGACTTGGGATTGTTTTTCTACTCTATGTCGGCTATATGTATTATGCATACTACTGTACCGACTGGCAGGGTAAGGTGGAAAGTGTAAAGTGAAAAAAACTTGGTCTGCAAGCCTGTAACTTAATTTATGAAAGTAAAATAATATGACTTTAATAGACGAAAATTTTCATTCACCCGCAGATCGGGAATTACTGGAATTTAATGAGTTGGGGAATTTCATAAACTTATGGGAAGCTGAGTTTGATTGGTTTGAACCACCTAACTATCGGCGCTCCGGCTGGAGCGGTGCTGCCCGCTATGAATTGCACCGGGAAAATGGAGAAGTTGTCGGGGTTTTCATTAAGCGTCAGGAGAACCATTTGCGTCGCACCTGGCGTTATCCCAAAGGCTGCCCAACCTTCCGCATAGAGTGGCAGAACCTGGAGAAACTGACTCAGTATCAGGTGGGGGTTCCAGCCCCTCTATATTACGGTGAACGCCATCTTGACGGTCGTCCTCAGGCGATCCTCATAACTTATGAGTTGCAAGGTTATAAGCCATTAAATGAGTGGCTTTGTGACCTTGATGAGAACAGAGAAAATACGGCTGCCACCAATAAAGATCTACGTCTGGCGGTATTGCCAGCGATAGCTGATGTGGTACGCAGTCTCCATGACCACAGATTTCGCCACAACTGTCTTTACCCTAAACATGTTATGCTCAAAGTTCGTCAGGATGGGAAGTTGACCGCGACCGACATCAGGCTTATCGACCTCGAGAAAGCCCGGCGGGTATTCTCCCCATTAGGAGCTCGAATTCGCGATCTCGACACCCTTTTTCGTCGTTGTCCTGAGTGGAGTAACTATGAAAAGGACCTCTTTCTCAATCATTACCTAGGTCTTAACCTGGACCAGCTTGCCCCGAAACAACTGACCGAGGAACTGGGAAAGATCCCGTTGGTTAAATGGGTAAAACGACGAATTGCAGGCAAGGGCAAAAAATAAGTAAATATTCGGTTTTGAATTAGTTCGCCCTTGTACCCGGTAATGGTAGACGAAGCGAAGTTCAACTCTAAGTTGTAGTAACTTTGATGCCGTTGTAAACTAGACTGTTAATTAGCACAGAGAACACAGAGTTCACAGAGAACAGTTGGTTTTCACTCTGAGAACTCTGTGGTGAAAACAAGATTTTAATTTAAAATGAGAGTGCATTCTTAAGCAGTCCCATTACCATTTCACTACCGTTTTCTTTAACATAGTCATAAATAATCGGCGTAAATTGGCCCAGCATATCTTTATCCAATCCGAGCGAGTCGAAACTGCTCAAAAGGTCTGCGGCGTCACCAATAGATGACCCGCTTTTGCCACCCAATGCTGATGCTGCACTACCAAGCAGGCTCTTTTTAGCATCATTTTTTGGTGCAAACTTCTGCAGCAAATCAACTTCTGGAACTGCATCAGCAAGCTGTTCATAGTCACCCTTGGACATCCGGGTTTCAGCGGTCTTGAAAAGTGCCCCAGAACCTCCCTGTGCCTGAGTTTCAGTAACTCCCAACTTGCTCACCAGAGTACTAACCAAACCCATATCGAGAGCTGAGGCCACAGTCGGCATCAACAGCAACGATAAAACCAAACAAACCATAACTGACAAACCTGAAACAATTTTTTTCATCTTGTACTCTCCTTTAATTAAATCACAATAGTCTAATCCGACAGGGCCGGAACCAAAAAGATAAGTCAACATGGTCTACAAAAGAATTTCGACAACCAACAACTTACCATCTCTTTCAATTTCTAACTTAACAACATCACCCTTAACTTTCTCCAAAAGTAAAATTGAGAGATCGTACGGATCTGTCAGTCTATTTCCATCACCACCAACCAATACATCGCCAATTTTAAGACCATGTTTTTCGGCTGCACTCTCAGCCTCAACCATGACAACTTCAATCCCACTGTCTGCCTTCTGCATGCCAACCCCAAGTCGGGCCTGTTTATCTTTTAAGTTACGATAAGGCACACACCATAGATAGTCACAAAGATACAAAGGCATTTCTGGAAAATCAACATCCATCGTTCGGCGCTCATTTTCAATCAGAACCTCAGGGGTATGAGTTAAAAGTGTAGAGTAGTTAGCCTTGGTCCGCTGGAATACCCGCCGTGGCAGACCATAGCCATGAGCCACATGGAAACCTCCGGCAATAACCACCAACAACTTGCCTGACCCCGCTGGGTTTCTGAGATAGTTATAAATGTTATCTGCCATCGTATCTTCCCACAGCTGATGTACCTTAAGAAACATGCTAACATCGCCATGCCCCTCAGTATGGCCCTTAAACATTGCCTGCAGAGCCTCTTCTTGGTAGGGGTCAGCAATCACCGGCGCTGATTTTTTCTGCTCACTACTACTACTACTATTTTTGCCTGAGGCCATCATCTCTTGCATAAATTTCATCTTCTCCTGACGACTAACATTCAGGGCTATAACCGGAATTTTATTTTTCTTAAGAAATGTAAAAATCTCCCGATAATAGACATATTCTGCGACACTCCAATCTTCAGCAAAAAGACGGATAAAAAATTCATCTGAGAGGTCACCATTAAGCCAAAGGTCAACTTTATCCTGATTGAGATGGGCCAACATTTCAAAGCCTACTGCCAGTCGTTCAGGGAAACGTTGAAAGAGATTCTTTACAACCTCAAGCTCAACCTGATGGTCGTAGATATTATCATGTCCTTCACCAACAAAGATAATTCTCTCTTTTGCCAATAGATCAAAAAGTTCGGGTTGAGTCAGTTTGGTTCCGGTTACCAAATGAATTATCTCATCCCGCAACATGGTGTCAGGGTCAACGTAGGGAGATCCTGTAAATATACACATCGTAGATTCAGACCTGGTTTTAGGTTGGAGTCCGCTGCAGGATGTTGCCGACAAAAATAGCAGTAGCAGAAACAAATATGAGATAAAGGTTTTCATAATAGGGTTGCATTCATCCATGTTTTACTGTTAGAAGGTTGCCCGTTTACTGACCCTTACCTGAATAGCAGTTATCTGGAAGTTACCTTTGAGTTTTCATTTGAATACACTGAATATTGAGAAGAAAATCCCCTTTTATTACGGTTGGGTTATTGTCGCAACCTCATTTATTACATTAGGTGTAGCTTTTGGGGTCTGGTACTCATTCTCGGTTCTATATATAGCAATAATAGACGATTTCGCCTGGCAGAGAGCAACTGCTGCTGGAATATTTTCCCTCTTCACCATCTCTCACTACCTCTGTGCTTTTCTCACGGGCTGGCTGATCGACCGTTTCGGCCCCCGCTTGGTCATACCGGTCGGAGCTTTGTGGTTGGCTCTGTCGCTGAACCTACTTACTAAGGCCAGTAATATTTTCGATTTTTACCTTATTTACGGCATCATGGCGGCCATTGGGGTCAGCTTGATTGGTTTTGTCCCCCACGCCACCTTTCTACCCCGCTGGTTCAACAAGCACCGTGGCCTGGCAATCGGTTTAGCCATGGCTGGAGTTGGGGTCGGCATGCTGACCATACCACCCTTCATGCAGTACTTAATCGAACACCACGGCTGGCGTTACGCCTACCGAATTTTAGCTACCATAGTACTTTTCACTATTCCAATCAACCTCTTTTTCCAGCGCCGGAACCCTGAACAAATAGGTTTATACCCTGACAATGCCAAAACCTCTCCTGCTGACGAAACAATTCCCGAAAAAATAATAAAACCCAAAAATTCACCAAGCGAAAGTTCTAAAAAAGCAGACACACGGAGTGAAAAACTGGTTAATTCCATGATTATTGACAAAGAGTGGATTGCAACCAAGTGGACTAGCCGCCGCGCCGTCAAAACAAATCGTTTCTGGTACTTGGCAGCTGGTTTCTTTTTGGGCCCATTTGCTATTCAGGGAGTTCTTCTTCACGCTGTAGCCGGACTTGTCGATGGTGGGATGAGTGCCAAAGCGGCAGCGGCAACTTTTGGCTTCTTGGGAATTTGCGGTTCGGTTGGTAAAATAACGTTAGGTTTTTACGGCGACCGCTGGAATCGTGAAACGGCAAATACGATTGGTATGCTGGCAGCTACAATCGGGGTCTTGGCTTTAGCCAACATGGTAGTGCAACCCCAAGTTCTTCCCTACATATTTGCCATCTGCTTCGGTTTTGGCTATGGGGCCGTCGCGCCACTCTTTCCATCGATTGCAGCAGATATCTTTCAAGGGCAGCATTTTGGCCGAATTTTCGGTCTCCTTTCCTTAAACTTAGGCTTTGGCGGGGCTGCCGGAGCCTGGTTTGCGGGTTTCATCTTCGACCAAACCGGATCATACCAAACTGCGTTCATTGTAGACATTGTTGCTCTCTGGCTCTCCTGCATCTGTTTCTGGTTTGCGGCACCACGCAAAATTCGGCGTAATCAAAATGGTCAGGATCAGCCACATATCTAGAGGGCACTATATGTCATTTCCAACAATTAGCCACAGACCCGCACGAACTCACACAGACAAGGGGCTTTTGTCCGGGGTTGTCTGCATGAGTCAGTGGCAAAAAAGTTGTTGCCTAGGAGGCTGTCAGAGAATAGAAATTTTTTCTCAGATCGAGGCATTTTTTATAAATAAGCACAGATATACACCTAGTATTTCTAGCATTATTTATAAAAATAACGGAGAGCTGGGGAAAAAGAGCATTCTCGGACAGCCTCCTAGAAGTTCAATGAAAGGTTGACAAACAGCCACTGTCCGATTATTCCAGATGACCCATTGCAACCTCAACCTTAACTTTCAGGTATCACCTATTCTTATGTTAAAATCAATTATAAATTTTTTCTATGCTATTCGCAGCTTTATTATCGTAGTTCCTAATACATTTTTCTGGGCTACGACTGGCAGTCTATCAACTTTTACTCCGTGGTCAAGAGCCGGGATTGAATTTGTTGGAAACTGGTGGGGTTGGATAAATTTACGCCTGAACGGAGTCAAGGTGGTTTACAGCGGACTGGACAACATTGACCCCCAGCAAACCTATATGATTATTGCCAACCATAAAAGTTTTCTTGATATCTATGCAATATTCAGTTGTCGAGCCCTGCACTGTCTCTTCGTTGCCAAACGAGAATTAACCAAAATCCCGATATTTGGTACTGTACTTCAACGCAGCGGTTCAATTATCATCGATCGCGGCAATCGTCGCCAAGCAATTGCCAGCCTGCAAACTCAAGGCAAGGTTTTACAGAAACAGAGAACGTCTATTGTTATTTTTGCGGAAGGTACTAGACTTCCGGCATCGGTTCGCCTGGGTAAATTCAAAAAGGGAGGTTTCGTTTTAGCTTCTCAACTCGGTTTGCCAATCCTGCCCTTGACTATCAGCAACAGCGGTAACCTGCAACCCAAAGGCAAGATTGCCATCAAACCGGGTACCATAACCATGACCTTCAGCCCGCCAATCGCCACCCCGACCAGCTATAACAAAGATGAGATTGAAAAAGTCATGGAGGCGACGAGGAAGGCGATTGAGAGTAACCTGGATTAAAAGTACCCACAATTGATTCAGTACAAAAGCCTGGAAACCTCTCCCAGAAAACCATCGATCTTCATCTTACCTGCAAGCTCTGGAATCTCTTTTATGGGACGGTTACCGGAGCCCATATACAATCTCTTCCGACAAATCTGCTGAGCCTCATATTTTTGCTGCCAGAACGGATGGTGGGCACAAATTTCAACCGGCAATATCTTATTTAGAATAAAACCATTTACATCTATTTCGAAATCGGTCAGCGAGGAGGCAATGTCAAGCGCCTGTTCAACCGGGAGGTGTTCTGGGTTGGCAACCACCCAGGCACTGGTATCGGTTCTTAACAGCTCAATAATTTGTGCGGTTAAGTGTAGCCACTTGTCAATAAGAGCCAGCGGGTCAACCTTGTTAAAAACACTTTTAACCTTAATGTAGACTTTTTGCGCTTGAGTCAGGTGGGAGTAAAAAAGCTGCTGAATAAAGAGCAGGTTAAGAGTTGTGACTGTCGGAGCCGTGTCCCAAACAATAGTCTTATAAGTTCCTGATTGAGCCATGCTCAGAAGGTAGTCCAACATAAACTCTTCATCGATTCCCGGCGCACCCTCGATGTAGTCAATAATTTCCCGCCCGACCGGCAAGAAAGATGATAAAACTGTATAGATCTCATCGGCGAACTTCTCCCGCCAGAGATCAAGAACCAATTTACGCGTCAATTCAACCGCATCAAGATTTTTGGCCACCGAGACCACTTTTTGATCCAGAGGTTTGGCAAAAATTTCTGAAAGTGAACCGGAGGGATCAGTAGAGATCAGCAGTGTTCTTCCTGATTCAGCATAGTGTAAAGCTGTGGCAACCGACATCGTTGTTTTGCCAACCCCGCCCTTCCCTGTAAACATCTCAATTTTTGTCATTTTATTCGATCCCAATTTTGACTACCAACTAAGATGCCTTCGTAAAAAAGTCACGGGATGGCAAACTAAAAAGGTCTCGGCAAAAACCGAGACCTCAAAATTATCAATAGTACAACAGCTCAAAAAGTTATAACTTCACTACTCATTAGTGATAAGCAATAAAAACGTATCTTTAAAATAACTGTAACCAGTCCACATTGTGTAGATAAAAGCAATCCAAAGAAAAAAGATTCCTACCGCGTGTGCATTGGCTCCTAAAAATGGATAGTGTATAACCAAGGCAACAACCGCGACAACCTGAAAAATAGTCTTATATTTTGCCAGTGCACTGGCAGCTAGAACCATACCCCGGTCAGCAGCTACTGCGCGCAAACCGGTAACCGCGGTCTCACGACAAAGTATAAGACAGACTATCCAGGCCGGTGCCCTTTGCAGATGTACCAACATTACCATTGTCGATAAAAGTAGAATTTTATCTGCAAGCGGGTCCAGAAGCTTACCCAAATTAGACTCAAAGCCATGCTTTCGAGCCACATAGCCGTCTAGACCATCAGTAATCGCGGCGATAACCACTAGCACAGCCGTCAAAAGATTTAACCAGCGATTGCCAGAATAGAGCAGTACTATAATCAGGGGTACAGCCAAGATACGACTGAAAGTCAGTAAGTTGGGCAGGTTTGAAGGCTCATTCACATACAGCTTAAACTGCGACAGAATGGAGGACAATTTTTTTCTACCCTGAACTGAAAAACCACTATTTTGCGTCATTTTTTATTGATCCGTTCTTTCAGATCTTTTCCAACCTTAAAAAATGGCAAACGTTTCTTGCCAACCTCTATCGATTCTCCGGTCTTGGGATTGCGACCGGTATAGCCTTTATAGTACTCGATATGAAAACTTCCAAACCCCCGCAACTCAATACGCTCCTCATCAAGGAGAGCCTTTTTCATATTGTCAACAATGAGGTTAACAATTGTCTCAGAAACTCTCAGTTTAAGATCGGAACGATTCGCTAACTCTTCAATCAACTCTGATTTATTCATTTATTAAAACCATCTCAAAACTCTCAACCAAATTAACAAAGGCACTTTTCACGGTGCCCTTTACTTTTATTCTTAAATTAGATAACCCCAAAACAAACCCGACTAAAATAGTAAGACGCTTCATCATTGAAACACATTCTACCGTGTTTTGTAAGCGGGCACTAAACATCTTAATTCATTAGCAATATCTACTTAGCAATGTCAAGCAATAATTAATATTTTCTAAAGATGATATCTGTTCGACATTGTGCGTTTGATCTGCCTACTTTCTATTGCCGCGACCTTCACGCGCTCGAAAATAGACTTTCACTGGAACTCCATAAAAACCAAACCGTTCAATTATACGATTCTCAAGATATCTAACATACGAGGGCTTGATCCCTTTAATTTTGTTAACGAAAAATATAAAGGTCGGAGGCGCACTACGAGCCTGAGTAATGAAATAAAACTTAAGTGGGTGCCGGTGGATAAGTGGATGTTGGTGGGCTTCCACAACCTCTCTCAGCCACCGATTAAGCTCACCGGTGCCGATCCGACGACTGTAGATGTCAAAGACAGATCTGAGACTGGGAAAGAATTTTTTTAACCCTTTACCATCCTTAACTGATAATTCCAGTACTGCAGGTTTATGAATCCCACTTAAACGATAAGCCAGGTCATCCTTAATTTTGGCTAATTGATCTCTTTTGTGAGTGGTAAAAAGATCGGTTTTATTAAACGCATAGATAACCGCCTTCCCTTTTTCATGAGCTAAACCCGATATTTGTAAGTCCTGGTCAGTAATTCCATCCGTGGCATCAATCATCAAAACCACAATACTAGCAAAATCTATTGCTCTTAACGTCGCGACATTACTAAGGCTTTCCACCTTCTCTCGCACCCGCGCTTTACGCCGGAGACCAGCGGTATCGAGAAATAAGTACTCTTGTTGCTGGCCTTGATGCTCACTAAACAAAGAGATTTGAACGGCATCGACTGTGGTTCCCGGCCGACCACTGGTAGTCAGACGTTCACTACCAACAAGATAGTTAAGCAGTGACGATTTTCCCACATTAGGCTTACCCACAACTGAAACCCTGACTACATCATCCTTGATCGCAGTATCAGCCCCCTCTTCACGCTCCGGCAAGTAAGGGGCCAGAGCATCTTTAAGAGCAGCAATTCCCTCACCATGTTCAGCCGAGACATGGTGAATTTCATCCATCCCCAGAGAGTAAAAATCTACACTACTCTCTTTAACACGTGGGGATTCACACTTGTTAACTACCCACAAAATCGGTTTCCCACTACGTCTTAAATAACGTGCCAGCTCGCCATCCTCAGCACAGACCCCACTTTGTCCATCAAAAAGTGAAATTATAATATCCGCTTCAGCAACGGCCGCCCGGGTCTGGCGACCAACATCTTTTTGCAATTCATCCTCATTGCCAAAAACTAGCCCCCCGGTATCAACCAGCAGACACTCACGGTGATCAATCTCAAGATCGGCAAAGATACGGTCTCGAGTAACCCCGGGAGTATCGGCCACAATTGCGCGCCGGGCCTTTAACATTCTATTGAAAAGAGTCGACTTTCCAACATTTGGTCGCCCGACAATTGCCACACATTTTTTCATCAACAACTACCAATAAATTTCGCTCCAACTGACACCATTAACACTTCGTTATCAGGTATAAATCAAAACTTTTTAAAACCTCATCAAACAATAAATCACAGAAAGCACGTTTGGTTGACGCTAACTAATATGGTTTAGACATTTTTGCAAGCCTTTCGGTATATTTTCAAGCTGACAAGCAACGTTAACTGCACATTTTTACTTGCAAATAATAGAGTGTTGATGTATAGGCTCGGTTAGCTAATTGAAGCCTCTCGCCCAAAAAGCGTGCGGCTTTTTTTTGAGCCCCACAAACAGATGAGTAGCACCTAAACTAGTGCCTGACCGAACCAAAACCCAAAATTGAGCAATATTATATGTCACCATCGAAAAAGAATCAAGATATGAAGCCCTTTTATAAAAATTTAGCCCTCTGGCTTGTAATCTGCCTCATTATGATTATGGTCTTCAACGTTTTCAACACTCCGCAGACCGCGAATAACGAAATCACTTTCAGTGAGTTCATCGAGATGGTCGATTCCGGGCAAATCAGCGATGTTCTCATTCAAGGACGCAATATTTCTGGAACCAGTGGTTCGACAAATTTTAAGACTTATACCCCTGATGATCCAACCCTAGTCAAGATGCTGCGAGACAAAGGCATCCGCATCAGCGCAAAGCCCGAGGATCAGTCCCCACTCTGGCAGTCAATCCTGATCTCCTGGTTTCCAATGTTGCTCTTGATTGGAGTCTGGATATTTTTTATGCGCCAGATGCAGGGCGGTGGTGGTAAAGCCATGTCATTTGGCAAAAGTCGGGCGAAATTGTTAACTGAAGATCAGAAAAAGGTTACCTTCAAGGATGTCGCCGGTATTGACGAGGCCAAGGTTGAGCTTGAAGAGATTATCAATTTTTTGAAAGAGCCGAAAAAATTTACTCGTTTGGGCGGCAAAATACCCAAAGGTGTACTCCTAGTTGGTGCCCCTGGAACCGGAAAAACCCTGCTCGCCAAAGCCATTGCTGGTGAAGCGGAAGTTCCTTTTTACAGTATCAGTGGTTCAGATTTTGTTGAGATGTTTGTCGGTGTCGGGGCTTCAAGGGTTCGCGATCTCTTCACCCAAGGGAAAAAAAATGCTCCCTGTTTGATCTTTATCGACGAAATTGATGCCGTAGGTCGCCACCGCGGGGCCGGCTTAGGTGGTGGTCACGATGAGAGAGAACAAACCTTGAATCAGCTTTTGGTCGAAATGGACGGTTTTGAATCTAATGATGGCGTTATTCTGCTCGCAGCCACTAACCGTCCGGATGTACTTGATCCCGCCCTGCTTAGGCCAGGTCGTTTCGATCGCCAGGTAATTGTTCCCAACCCTGATGTTAAGGGGCGTGAAGGCATACTTAAAGTTCATGCCCGTAAGGTTCCCTTGGCTAAAGATGTTGATCTGCATGTAGTTTCACGCGGCACCCCCGGGTTTTCCGGAGCAGACCTTGCAAATCTGATAAATGAAGCCAGCCTCTTAGCTGCCCGTACTGACAAAAATGAAGTCGAGATGGTTGACATGGAAGAGGCTAAAGACAAGGTCATGATGGGGGCTGAGCGCCGCAGCCTGGTGATCAGCAAAGAAGAGAAAATTAACACTGCTTATCACGAAGCTGGCCATGCTTTGGTCGCTCGATTCCTTCCCGGAACCGATCCGATTCATAAGGTAACAATTATCCCTCGGGGTCGGGCCTTGGGGTTAACCCAGCAGTTACCCGTAGATGAACGCCATACTTACAATAAAGATTACCTTGTCAATAATATCAGGGTGTTAATGGGCGGTCGCGCGGCCGAAGAGTTAGCTTTGAACAATATAACAACCGGGGCTGGTAATGATATTGAAAGGGCCACTGAAATGGCGCGCAAGATGGTTTGTGAATGGGGTATGGGCCGCATGGGGCCGGTTAGTTTCGGTAAAAAGGAGGAACACATCTTTTTAGGCCGAGAGATGGGAGAGAGTCGCAATTTTAGTGAAAAAACCGCTATTGAGATCGACGATGAGATTAAGGAAATCGTCCGTGATGCTCATGTTGAAGCCAAAAAGATTGTCTCTGAGCATCGTCAGGAGTTAGAAGCACTTGCTGCCGCTCTCCTTGATAGGGAGAGTGTTAATGGCACCGAAGTTGATGAGATTCTTGGTATCGAGACTAAAACTGAGACTAAAACTGAACCTGAGGCTGAGAGCAAGAACGAAAACAGCGATGATTGAGGATGAGAGTAAAAAACAGATCCGGCTGCTGGGTCAAGAGTGGCACATAAAACGTGTGATTGCGACAAAAAAGTCGATGAAACCTGATGTTGTTATTGCTGAAAGTGATGGTAAATTCATTGTTGCTAAGGATTTTCGCAATAAGATTTGGTTTACCCGTCGCCTTTGGGGTCCGCTCAATATCATGTACGAAAAATTTATTCTGCAAAAACTTGCCGGTGTAAGTGGTATCCCTGCTTACATCGGGCTTGAAGACTATAATTGCTTGCTCATTAGCCATATCGATGGAGATGAGATTAAAAAATCAACCCACACTCTCACTCCCGGCTATTTTAACGATCTCTTCAATATAGCGGGCGCAATACATAAGAGAGGAGTTCTCCACCTCGACCTTGGTCACAAAAGCAATATCAT
>DAOWHJ010000066.1 GCA_030641485.1 Pseudomonadota bacterium | reverse complement strand
TGGGGTGCTGACGCACCTTGTACCAGCAATGACCCCAATCCCAGCAGTTTGTAGATCGCACCTGAATAGTTGCAATTTTTCTTAATAAATATCAGAATTGATGAACGGCTGAGGCCTTAAATGAGAGGTAACAATTTTTATCAAGGGCTGGCTCTAAATCAAAAAAGGCATGATTGGTAATAACTGCGGTAAAGGTCAGAGTCTTTACGGCCAGATCTATTTCGTAGAAAAAACCATGGCTACGAATGGCTGAGACCCGGCCATTAAAAGAGTTCTGCAGACTTGAGATCAGTGGACCATCACTTAAGATAAGATCTTCGGGACGAATTGCAACATAACCTGAACCCATCTGGACAGCTTTTCCGACCCTAAACTCAACCCCGCCACCTTGCGCTGTTGTTTCCAAAAATTCAACTTCGAAAAGATTTTTCATCCCGACAAAATCGGCGACTACAGCGGTGGTCGGTCGACGAAAGATATCTTCAATCGTTCCGACCTGCTCAAGCGCCCCGTCAGCCATAATTGTGGCATGTTGCGCCAATGACAATGCTTCGGAAAAATCGTGGGTCACCATTAAAAAAGTCGCCCCACTGGCAGCATGTAGGTTTTTCAAATGAACCCTGAGTTCCTGACGAAAATTGGGGTCCAGAGCTGAAAGTGGCTCATCAAGCAGCAGGATTGCGGGTTTGACCACCAGAGCCCGGGCCAGAGCGACACGCTGCTGTTCACCACCACTTAAAGTAGCGGGATAGCGGTACAAAAGATGGCCCAAACCTAAGAGTGAGACGAGATCATCGACTGCATCCCCACTCTCCACCTGAGGGTGAAATTTAAGACCATAACGAATATTATCAAGGACAGAGAGATGCGGAAAGAGGGCATAGTCCTGATAGACGATGCCAATACCACGCTCCTCCGGCGGCAGATTTGTAATCTTGCGCCCATCAACATAGATCTCTCCAACAGTTTGGGGCACCAGACCAACCAGTGCCTCTAAGAGAACACTCTTGCCAGCTCCAGTCGGACCCATCAGGGCAAAAAAATCACCGGTTTCAAGGGTCAGATTAATATCATTGAGTTTAAACTGACCCAAATCAACCGCAAGATTTTCGATTCGCAAACTCATACCCGACTCCCAACCCCAGGCTTACGCGGGCTCCCACCGACCATCCTCAGTGAGATGAAAAGTAACAGGCAGACAATAATCAACCAAACTGCAACCGGCTGGGAATAACGCAAACCAAACGACTGAAAACGCTCAAACATCAAAACCGGGGCGATCATCGGATGGTAAGCAATAATAACTACGGCGCCAAATTCACTAATCGCCCGGGCACAACACATAATTATGCCGCTCAAAATCGAACGCCAAGCCAGAGGAAAGGTAACATTGATAACGGTTGAGAACATCGAAGCTCCAAGGCTTCTGGAAACGTACTCAAGCCGGGGAGAAACCGAGGCAAAGCCCTCTTTTGCCGCCTGCAGATAGAAGGGCAGACCGACAAAGGTCATAACCATAATTATCCCGGCGGGACTGCCAACTATCCGCAATCCCAACTCATGCATCATCCGCCCGAGCCAAAAATTTTTCCCAACCATCCCTAAAAGTGCAATCCCAACCACCGGGTGGGGAATAACAATCGGCAGATCAACAATCGCTTCGACTATTTTTTTTCCACGAAATTCACTCCGGGCCAAAAGATAGGCCAACGGTGTTCCAAAAACAAAACAGATCGCTGCCGCACTAATACCGGTATATAAACTAAGCCAGATTGAGCGATAGACCTGCGGGTCACAAATAGTTTCATATAAGGCTGAAAAAGAGGGAGCTGTAAGCATCCGCAGAAGCGGGACTGTAACAAAGAGCAAGACGACAAAACTGCTCAAAAGAGAAAACCAGAGAAATGAGTCTTTACGCATAAATCACCAAAAAAATAAGCAGAAAGAGGGTAACTTATATGAGTTACTTGTCATTTATGCAAGCTAAAAGTAATTTTAAGTAATTAAAGGTTATTATAACTCCTTCCAGATCTTTTTCATCGTCGGTTTTTTCAGGGCCCGATTGAGCCTCAGCAAATACTCGCGGCGACCTATTTCATGCGTCCCGAACTGCTTTAAGTGTGGAGTTAGAAATTGAACATCAATAAAGTGAAAGTCATATTGACGGGAGAGGGCCACCAAATCACCAAGCGCAGCTTTAGAAGCATGGTCAACCAAGGAAAACATCGATTCGGCAAAAAAACAGCGCCCCAATGAAATACCATAAAGACCGCCAACCAATTGACCACCTTTAAAAACCTCAAAGGAGTGGGCAAAACCCGCCTCATGTAGGTCAATATAGGCATCCTGCATCTCAGGCGTTATCCAGGTGCCGCTCTCATGTCGGCGTGGGGTTCCAGCACAAGCCTTGATGACTTCGGCAAAAACAGTATCCCGGCGTTTAACAAATCCGGCTTTCTGCAGATAACGACGGTTACGACGAGAAAGATAGAATTCATCCGGAAAAAGCAGGGCCCGAGGATCTGGAGACCACCAGAGAATTGGCTCTGAAGGAGAATACCACGGGAAAATCCCTTCCGCATAAGCCTTCAGTAAACGCTCGCGGGAGAGATCACCACCAACCGCCAAAAGACCATCTTCGGACTCGGCCAGATGAGCCGGTGGAAAAACCGGGCGTGAGTTAAGACGATAAACCGGCATAGCTAAACTTTCTTCCTGATTCCAACTAAAGCCGGGAGTACCCAGAGCACAGTTGGCAGGGCTCCACCGACCCCTAACAAAACAGTTAAACCAATCGAATTAAGCGCCGGGTGCCGGGCCAGTACCAGCACCCCAAAACCGGCCAGGGTCGTTAACCCAGAAACTAGAACTGCCTTTTCGGTCGCCTGGTCGCGACCCCGCAAGAGACGGTAGACCATAAAAATCCCGTAATCGACCCCGACCCCGATAATCAGGATCGCCGCAACCAGGTTAAACAAATTAAACGAGATCCCCAAAAACCCCATAATTCCGAACATCGACAAAAGCCCGGCTAAGACCGGCAACAGCGCTAAAAGCACCTGATAAAAATTACGGAGCAGAATCAGCAAAATCAGGCTCACAATAACCAAGGCGAGGATTATGAATTGCTTTAAATCAACCTTGATCGCTCCACTAATCTCCTGACTGAAACGCTGCGGTGAAACCAGCCGCACACCTGGAATCGCCAGGTCAGAGGTTGCAAAGTCAGCACTTATCCCACGGTCAGGGATCAGGGTCAAGATTGTCACTTTTTTTGGAGTTTTCTCGACCAGCGCATCCAATAAAGTGGCGAACCCGGCTTGACGCCAGAATGATTCTGAGAGCTCCGGCGAGACTTTGACAAGGGCCTCGACAAAGGGGGTAAAGGCAGTTTCAGAAAAACCAACTTTACGACCTGATCCTACCAAGTTGAACTGTAACTGATGCAGCCGTTCTGGAGTCCAGAATAAGTCCCAGCGTTTGCGACTTAGAGACTGGCTTTGACTTGAAGGCAACACCGGAGCCAAACTGACGATTTCAGTCGCGGTAAATTCCTTACGTAAAGCAGTATAAAGCTGTTCATTACCCTGCAGAGCCTCAGCGAAATTATCTCCTTCATCAAAAACCAATGCGCGACCCCTCACCT
>DAOWHJ010000090.1 GCA_030641485.1 Pseudomonadota bacterium | reverse complement strand
TTCAACCATCTCAACAAACAGCTTCTTCCCCTCAGGATCTTTAAAATTCGAGAGATCTTTACCCACAAGTGTGGGTTTTATCGGGTGCATCACCGTTTTCAAGTCAGTTCCCAAGATAAAAAGATACTCCTTACCACTTTTACCATAACGAATTTTCTCAAGGATTGAGAGGGCCTGAAGCTTTTTCGTATCATCATCAAGATCAGCCTGAGCATTGATTGCGGCAACACTCGATATTGCGGTATCGATCACCGCCTGGAGCTCAGGTTTATAAACCTGAGCAACTTTCTGCGGATCATGGGCCGCCTGATACTGGGCTTCCAAGATTGCTATGGTATTGCGCACCAGATCACTGAGTTTTTCGCGTTTTTCCTGGTGCAACATCGCACTCTGTTTAACCACCTCAGCACTGCCGAATTTGTCCATACTGTACATCGCCGTAAAAAGTGAGGCCAGGCCCAAAAGTAGCATCGGAACCATTGCCACAATAATAATTTTTTTACTGATACTCAGTTTCATTATTAACCTCCACAATTCGGTGAAAAACACTTATACAAAATACCTTACCATTAAAATCAAGCAAATACCCTTACAAATCAAACAATAACTATTTCACTTAAAAAAAGCAAGTGAATTACACATAAAACTATTTAAGGAGAACATGGCCGAAAACCGGCCTTGACACTATAGTTCTTTTCAGATAAACCCGTTGTTAACGTTGATGACTAAGTAACTACTCTACAAAAATGTTAAACTTTAGACCACTCGTTCGCTGCACTCACTAGAGAACTGTTGCTTTTCCTCTGTATTCTCTGTAGCTAAAGCAATATTTCAACAAACTAAAAACAAACACTTATGAGTTCAATACTCC
Organism: Pseudomonadota bacterium; assembly: GCA_030641485.1. GTDB lineage: Bacteria > Desulfobacterota > Anaeroferrophillalia > Anaeroferrophillales > Tharpellaceae > Tharpella. The sequence continues at coordinate 16,610 of DAOWHJ010000090.1, read as the reverse complement.
CTAAACAAGAATTCATTATCGGCCTTATCTCTGACACCCACGGCCTGTTACGACCACAGGTCATTGAGCAACTTAAAGGGTGTGACGCGATTATTCATGCCGGTGATATCTGCGATGACAGGACAATCACCCAACTTGCGGCTATTGCGCCAGTTTACCCGGTTGCCGGAAATATGGACGCCCGAGGTAAGTACCCAAACAGTGATTTAATCAAAATTGGCCACTACTCGATCTACATCATCCATGATTTCAGTGAAATCGACCTCGATTTGGAAGCTGCCGACATTGACATTCTCATTTTCGGTCACACCCATCAACCGACAAAGTTTGAGAGAGGTCAAGTCACCTGCATTAATCCCGGCAGTGCTGGCCCTGAACGCCGCAACCGGCCCATCTCGATGGCGCGAATGCGGCTTACACTCGGTCAACATTTAGCCGTCGATTTTATTGATCTAAGGTGATGTATCAGATCTGTCCGTTTTCAAATTGGCCTTAAGCAAGTTTGGTCGTTTGCCGAAGCATCTTGAAGAAATGAGCATAAAAACAAAATGCACGAAATCTCTCTGATTCAATCTCTATTGACAATTATTGATGATCATGCCAGAGAGCATGGCTTCAAAAAAGTCAATCAAGTCAGTCTAAGCTGCGGTCGTCTCTCAACCGTTGAGCCTTTGGCCCTTGATTTTGCATTTAAGATTCTGACCGAAACCGGAATCTGTGCCGGAGCTGAGTTAAAACTCGACATTTTACCCCTGAAGATTCACTGCTTTTCATGTGATCGTGAATTTGAAAGTAAAAACGGTGACCCAACAACCTGCCCCAACTGCAATCAGGACCAGGTCACTGTGACCGGCGGGTGGGATGAGTTGCAACTCATAGAGATGGATGTAGATTAAAATGTGTATAAGTTTTCCGGGCCGGATCATCGCCGTTAAGGATGATAATCATATCGCCGTGATTGAGATTGGTGGCAGTGAGCGAGAGGTCGCATTAGACCTTCTCGATGAGCCGGTGACAGATGGCGACTACCTGCTCTGTCACGCCGGTTTTGCGATCCATAAAATTGATGCAGAGGAAGCCAAAAAGAGCCTTGAGCTTCTCCAAGAGATCATTGATAATGAAATATATTGATGAATTTCGCTCACCAAAACTGGTTTCAGGTCTACTCCAAAACATAAAAAAAAGTGCTGCTATTTACGAGCGCCCAATTACGATCATGGAGGTGTGCGGCAGCCACACCACGGCCATCAGCCGCTTTGGTATCCGCGAACTGCTACCGGAAACGATTCACCTGGTTTCAGGCCCCGGCTGCCCGGTCTGCGTTACTGCTATTGAAGAAGTCGATCGAGCGCTCTGGCTTGCGGCCCAACCAAACCACATTTTCACCTGCTACGGCGATCTCTTACGGGTCCCCGGCAGCCACCTTAATTCACTCGAAAAAATCAGAGCGACAGGAGCTCAAGTCAAAACCGTTCACTCAGCTCTTGAGGCTGTCGCTCTTGCCCAAAAATACCCGGAACAAAAAATTATCTTTATGGGAATCGGCTTTGAAGCCACGGCCCCAACAGTTGCCGCGGCCATCCTCCAGGCAGAAAAACTTAAACTTAAAAATTTTTTCCTCTTCAGTTGCCATAAACTGATGCCGCCGGTGATGCACGCTCTCCTTGACGAGCAAGAACTTAACCTGGATGCCTTCCTCTGCCCCGGTCATGTCAGCACAATTATCGGATCTAAAGCATACAATTTCATTACTGAACGAGGCTTGGCCGCAGTTGTCACCGGCTTTGAACCCGTCGATATCTTGACCGGAATCGCCATAATTCTTGAACAATTAATTAATGGGGTCGATGAAGTCAAAATTCAATATCGACGAGCTGTAAAAGAGCAGGGCAACCTCAAAGCCCAGGCAATTATGAGCCAGGTTTTCTCTCCGGCCACGGTCAACTGGCGCGGTTTAGGGAGAATTGAGGCCAGCGGCCTGGTTTTGCGAGATGCTTTTTCAGCATTTGATGCCCTGCAACACTTCTCCCCCCCGGCAAGCCAAAGCCAGGTCAACGATGCTTGTCGTTGTGGAGATGTCTTGCGCGGCATTATAAAACCCAACGACTGCAAACTTTTTGCTAGCACCTGCACCCCAACCCGACCTTTCGGCCCCTGTATGGTCTCTAACGAAGGCAGCTGTGCCGCTTTTTACAATCATAAAATCTAAGGAGTAACATGAAAATCAACGTCGTAAAAAATATTCTTGATGCCAACAATCGGATCGCGGCTGACAACCGGACATTTTTTAATGAAAAAAAAGTTTTTGTTCTAAATCTTATGAGTTCGCCCGGGGCTGGAAAAACCTCACTGGTTGAAAAGACCATCATAGCCCTGAAAGAACGCTACAGTATCGGGGTCATCGAAGGAGACATTCAAGACAGCTACGATGCGGAGCGGATCGCCAAACTCAATATACCGGTGGTCCAGATCAATACCGGCGGAGCCTGCCATCTCGACGGCAATATGATCAAAGAGACCTTTCCCAACTTCGATTTCGACAATCTCGACCTGCTGATCACCGAAAATGTAGGTAATCTTGTATGTCCCGCGGAGTTTAAGATCGGTGAGAATGCCAAAATAATGATCTTAAGTACCCCAGAGGGAGCTGACAAACCGGCGAAATACCCACTTATGTTTGCCGAATCAGCAGTGCTTTTACTCAACAAGATGGATCTGGCCCCATACGTCGATTTCGACCTCAAAAAAGCCCACCACGATGCCCTGGCAATCAACCCAAAACTAAAAATATTCGAAATCTCTTGTAAAGATGAAAGCGGACTTAAACATTGGTTTAGCTGGTTGATTAAAGAGATCGAAGATTTCCGACAGGACCCCAATTAATTTGGCCCACAAACGCTTACGGCTTAATTTCAACGGCACCGTCCAGGGGGTTGGTTTTCGCCCACATATCTTTCGCGTGGCCACCAGCCTTAAACTTTCAGGATTTGTCTACAACCTGCCGGATGGAGTCTTGGTTGAAATTGAAGGGCCGGAAAATGCCCTTAATAATTTTATCACAGACTTAAAATCAACCCTACCCCCGGCGGCACGAATAGATCAACTGGACAAGCAAGAGATTCCGAGCAAAACCCAAATCGGCACCCCAGGAAAATTTGAAATTCTCAAGAGTCAGACGATTGGCCTGCAACAGCTAACGATCGGACCAGACAGCGCTACCTGCAGCGCTTGCCTGACCGAAATGTTGGACCCTGACGACCGGCGTTTCGGTTATCCTTTTATCAACTGTACCGATTGCGGCCCGAGGCTAACCATTATCAACGGCCTGCCTTATGACCGCAAGCGCACCTCAATGGCAGTTTTCCCTCTCTGCCAAACCTGCCAGGCCGAATATGATGACCCTGAAAGACGCCGCTTTCACGCCGAAGCCACAGCTTGTCCGGGGTGTGGACCAAAACTCACACTGTGTGATAACCATGGACTCAAGATGGAGGGCCTAGAAGATTCCGATAAAATCCTTAAACAGGTCAGAAAACTCCTTAAAAAAGGCAAGATCATCGCCATCAAGGGACTTGGGGGTTTTCATCTGGCCGTCGATGCCAGCAGTCACGATGCGGTTAAAACTTTACGCCAACGCAAACATCGTGATGGTAAACCCTTTGCTCTCATGGTCAAGGATATCGAAACCGCTGAGACCCTGACCCACATTAATGAAAGTGAAAAAAAGCTCCTCTTAAGTCCATCACGACCAATCGTTCTCCTTAATAAAAATGAACCGCATAATTCGATCTCTCAAGCGGTCGCCGCAGGTCTTTCGGTTTACGGAATCATGCTCCCCTACACCCCGCTCCACCATCTCCTTTTTGCTGAGACCAACCCCATAAAACTGGTCATGACCAGCGCCAACTTAAATGCCGAGCCGATCGCTATCGACAATCGCGAGGCCCAACTTAAGCTCGCAGGCATTGCTGACTATTTCCTCATGCATGACCGCGACATTGTCGTGCGCTTAGATGACTCAGTAACTTTTGTGACCAACCATAAACCGCAAATCATCCGACGCTCACGTGGCTATGTCCCGCAATCTATTCCATTAAACTCTAAGAGTGATGAGATCCTTGCCTTGGGCGGACACCTGAAAAACTGTCTCTGTTTAATCAAGGGAAAAGAGGCCATTTTTTCACCCCATATTGGTGATCTTGACACCCCAAATGCCCGAGATTTTTTTCATGAAAATATAGCTTTAATTGAAAAACTTGGCCTTTGCCACCCCAAAACTATCGCCTGCGATCTCCATCCTGACTACTACAGCTCAATGGTTGCAGCCAAGATGAGTAAGAAAAAGGTTATCAGGGTCCAACATCATCACGCCCATATTGTCAGCTGCATGGCAGATAATCAAATCTCGGGCCAAGTCCTAGGCCTAGCTCTGGATGGAACCGGCTTGGGGCTCGATGGTAAGATCTGGGGCGGGGAGTTTTTATGCGCGGATCAAGATAATTTTACCCGGCTGGGACAGCTTGCGTACTTTCCATTACCGGGCGGTGAAAAAGCCCTAATAGAACCTTGGCGTTGTGCCTTAGGTCTAATGAAACTTGCCGATGAGGATGGTTGGCTTAAAAAAGCCCGCCAACTAAAATGTACGCCAAAATCATTTTCTGATCATGAATTAGAGTTGTTGCTGACCCAGACTGCAAATCGCCCACTGACTTCAAGTCTGGGGCGTTTTTTTGATGCCGTTGCAGCAATTTTGGGATTTTCTGGAAAAACAACCTATGAAGGCCAGGCCGCAATTGAACTTGAGACCCTGGCAACCCAAAACCAAGGACCAGAAGCCGCAGGAAAAATCACCGATAACTATCTTTTGCCATGGGAGATCATAGGCAATAGTAACAAAGATCCCGACACCGCTCACTACCAGCTTAACCTTCTACCTATGATCGAAAATCTGACCCGATTGAAAATTGCCAACCACGCAAATTCGACATTAGCCAAGCTCTTTCACAGCTCAATAGTTGCGGCCATAATGACTTTTGCGAACCGCTTGTGCCAGGAATACAAGCTTGATAAAATTGTTTTAAGCGGTGGTTGTTTTCAGAATCGACTTTTACTTGAGGGCTGCAAAAACTGGCCCGATATTGCCGCCACTATTTACTGTCATCAGCAGGTCCCAACCAACGACGGTGGCCTGGCCTTGGGTCAAGCTTTGATTGCTGCGGCCAGAATAAAACCTGACCAGCAGGTAGTAGGTAGTAGGTAGTAGGTAGTAGGTAGTAGGTAGTAGGTAGTAGGTAGTAGGTAGTAGGTAGTAGGTAGTAGGTAATACAGATATTCAGCTTCATTTTTGTAAAGGATAAACATACTATTCAGGTTATTTTATTCCTAAATGAATGAGACTGTAAGTTACCACAGAGTTCACAGAGGACACGGAGAAAACCATTCTTCTCTCTGTAAACTCTGTGGTGAAATCAGGTTCCTCATAATGCAACTTAGCCATCAGGTTTAACATGGATGATTTAATTTTATTGGGGCATGGCTCAGGCGGACGATTGACCTCTGATTTGGTCCACAATCTCTTTTTGAAAAACTTCAGAAATGCACTTTTAGAGCCACTTGGTGACAGTGCCAATTTGAACCTTGAACACCCCAACATCGCTTTCACCACAGACAGTTATGTTATTACCCCGCAATTCTTCCCTGGCGGCAACATTGGCTCTCTGGCCGTCCACGGCACCATCAACGACCTGGCTATGTCTGGTGCTAGACCTCTATATTTAAGTGCGGCTTATATTATTGAAGAGGGATTTAAACTGGGTCAACTGGAGATAATCGTTGAATCTATGGCTCAAGCAGCAGATGAGGCCCAAGTTAAGATAGTCACCGGCGACACCAAAGTTGTGCCCAAAGGGATGGCCGACGGCCTCTACATCAACACCAGTGGCATCGGGGTTCACAATAATGACCAACTCCCCTACACACCAAGTCGCATCAAGAAAGGAGACAGCATTATTGTTAACGGCACGGTAGGTGATCACGGAGCTGCGGTATTAAGCAGTCGGGAGGCGGGATTTACAAAAGCAAAAATCTTCTCCGATTGCGCCTCGCTAAACCATCTGGTCGCAAGATTACAGAACAGCAAAGCCACAATTCACGCCTTAAGAGATGCCACTCGCGGCGGTATCGGCGGGGTTTTGGCCGAACTGGCCGAACAATCCCATACCTGTTTCAAAATTTACGAAACCAAGATTCCGGTGCGTAGTGAGGTTCGTGGTTTATGTGAGATTTATGGTTTAGAACCACTATTTATTGCCAACGAGGCCAAAATGCTGCTCTTTTGCCCGGCGGCAGAAGCTGCGAAAGTAATTGCGGTGATGCAACGTGACCCTCTGGGGAAAAATGCGGCCATTATTGGCGAAGTCAGCGAAGCGAACCAACCGGAATGCCGCGTCATAATGGAAACCTCAATTGGCGGAATCAGGATTATCGACCAACCGGCAGGCGAACTGGTACCAAGAATCTGCTAGGAGGTTCTGGACAAAACAGCCATGACTTCTAGGTGAGTGGTTCCCGGATACATATCGTAAGCTTTGATAGAATCTACAGTAAGGTTCTTGGAGTGCTCTTGCAGGCGAGTTAAATCTCGAGCCAAGGTAGCGGGATTACAACTTATGTAGATAATTCTCTGGGCCGGGCTTTTAACGATCATCTCGACAACTTCTGCGGTCAAGCCCACCCGGGGCGGATCGACAACCAGGGTATCTAAAGGGGTAGTCAACTCTCTTTTTTCAACCCGGCCACTGATAAAACTAACATTACCCAGACCATTACGAGCTGCATTGCGCCGCCCGCGCTCAGCCGCAGATAAGTCACTTTCATAAACTCTAAGCTTTTTCGCAACCGTTGCCAACGGCAGCGAAAAAGTCCCACTCCCGCCATAGAGTTCAGCGATTTCAACAGCACCGGCACAATGGCTGAGAAGATCCTTGATCATCATCCGAGTGATTTGCGGGTTTACCTGGGCAAATCCGGCAGCTGCAAGCTCCAAATCACCAAAACCGTAATTTTCAACAACAGTTGCAGGAACATTTTTTAGAGGTTTAAGGTTCCGAGGGTTAAAGCGACCTCGACAACCCATTGCCGCAAATCCACCTGAACTATTAGCTAAAGTATAACAGGAGTCAATACCAGACGGTAAAAGGGTAGGAGTTTCAGCAAACCGACGTAACAGTTCTTTTAAACCCGAAGCAAGAACCAGACAATCAGGTACATCCACAATTTCATGAGTACGCCTTCGCAGAAAACCAACCTGACGCGAATCTCGTTGACAATGAAATACAGCTCGATGACGATATGAACAGCTATCAGGTGCAGCCATCATCTGCACTGGGACATTGATCCTGGACCCCACCAGGGTTTGAACCAACATCTCTCTTTTCAAAGAGAACTGATCATCATCTGAGAGTTGCAAAAGGTCGCAACCGCCACACTCATCATAATGTGGACACGGCGGCTGACGCCGGGTTGCTGCAGGCCGAATAATTTCAGCTAAAGAGCCAATAATATAGCGCTTTTTTTCTTTATCGACCCGAACTAAAAGCTCATCACCAACCACTGACTGAGGCACAAAAACTGCCTTGCCCTGAAAAAAACCAAGCCCATTTCCAGGAGGCGCGTACTTCTCTATAGTTACGGAGATTAGGGACAAAAAATTTACACCAAAACAGCTAAAACAGATAGGTGGAAGTCAGTATAAGATAAGAATTATTTGGAATCCGGAATCATAACTAGGCGGAAGCCCACATTATAGCCACGGAAATCGGGTTTCCGTTTATTGCGACTGGCAGCGCGAACATAACGAGCCGGGTTATCCCAGCAACTACCACGCGCAACCCGGTAATTACTTGAACCATTCTTATCATCAAGGGTAACCCCGGATGAATCGACGCTCTCAAACTCAGCATCTCGCTCAGCGCACCACTCCCAGACATTACCAAGCATATCATACAAACCAAAACTGTTGGGCTTAAACTTGCCGACGGCTGCGGTTACATTGATACCATCATCACAGTCATGCACTCTCCATTCTGGCCATTCCTGTTGCGCAGTAAGATCTGCAACATTTGCGTAAGCACAAGTTCGGGATGAATCATCTCCCCAATAACATATGGTAATGGTTCCAGCACGACAAGCGTACTCCCATTCTGCCTCTCTCGGCAAACGAATATTTTTACCACACTTTGCCGATAACCATCGCGCATAATTTACGGCATCTCTCCACGAAACCTCGACTACCGGCTGGTCCGGACTATTTAATGAGCTACAACAATATGATTTACTATCATGTTCTGCCACAAAAACACGATATTGAGTATTGGTCACCTCATACTTACCAACCCAAAAACCAGCAACTGCGACTTCTTGCCGGGAAAGCTCATCGGCAAAGTAGCGATTATATTTATCCAGCCCCATCGCCTGAATCAGGTTCTCTTTCTCAAGCTCTGATGGCCCCATTAAAAATGAACCCGCCGGAACCCAGACAAATTCCATCCCGGTTAGCGGTTCACTCCACGGCTCCGGCTGCGCCTGAAGTGGTGCGACAAGATAGAACAGATAAAAAAATAGGCAAAAAACTGATATTGTGATTTTCATAAATTCAACCAGTTCTACAGATTACACTTCTCGTTGAGAAAATGGCCACATAACACAACTACAAAAATAAACAAAGTCGTAAAACATCTTCCAGTAGATACCCCAACAAAATATTTACTTGTCATAAAACCAGAAAATATTTTATAAGTCAGCCCTTGTCGGCATCATAAAAAAATCACGGAGTGGCTAAGTGAAAATTGATTTTTCACGACACCGAACTTCCATTAACCATAGACATAATAACTCTGGACACCTAAAAAACTATGAAAAATAAAATTGTTGCTGACCTTCATAACCACTCAACCGCTTCTGACGGTGAACTTTCACCTTGCGCAGTAGTTAACCAAGCCGCCGAAAAAGGCTTAACAGCAGTATCTTTAACTGACCATGACACCTTGGTCGGGATTGACGAAGCTTTAACCGCGGGGGCTCAGGTTAAAATCAAGGTAATTCCCGGGGTTGAACTCACCCTGCGTTTAAAACGGCCTGAATTTGTCGGATCACTCCATCTTTTACTCTATTTTCAACCTGAACTGCTCAAAGACCGCGGCTTCATAGAAGCCATAGAAGAGCTCTTTGCCGCCGGTCGGGGTACGGCTCTGGTCCGAGACCGGGTGACCGCTATCAATCATTTTTTTGGCCCGGACTCAGCCACTCCGGAACTCAGAAAAAACCTGACCGTAGAAGAAATCGAGAGTCGAGGCGATAACATTACGCGCCGCCACTTTGCCAAAGTTTTAAGTGAAAATCACCAGCTTGAGCGACCCCAGGTTGATGCAATTATCGCCAATCAGAGCCTGGCCTACTTACCGTCCGGAATTGATCCGGAAAAACTTCTCCCTTTGCGTAGCAACTTCCCTCTGCTCATCTTTTTCGCACATCCTGCCGCGGGCTCCTACCCTCCACCATCACACTATCGTGAAGTCCTGCCACCATGGCCGACGGTCGCAGATTTAATGCCGGAATTTCTGGCTCAAGAACCAATCGGCATTGACGGCTTAGAGATTGAGTACCCAGGACATCGGGAAATTGAGAAAAAAACCCTGAGAAAACTGGCGGACGATTATAACCTCTTAATCAGCGGCGGCTCCGACGGTCACGACCTGACGGAACGCCCCTATGGGGTGAACGGCATTGACAAAAACGATTTCTCCAGGTTTATGACAAAATACGATAATTTACGCTAGGAAGTTGTCCTAACCTGACTCGTTGCTCAGACAATTACTCACGATCTCGACCGAAATTATCGAGCAGAGTTGTGAAAAGAGAAGAGAACCTCTCATGCCCGTTTACTGGAAGGGTGGAGAAAAACCTAGATTTCGTCCGATAAGTTGGACAAAAACACCTTGCCCTCTCTGATCAAATTCAAATCACACCACACTACTTCCTTCCAAACAAAAAATTACCCTTTATTTACACCCCGTTACATACGATATACAATACACCGGCGAGTCAGCCCAAAAAAATGGCATCATTTTTGCTGTTTCAACTCACAAAGCATAGGGATTTAAGAGCAAGTAACGTCGGAGAGATCATTTGTCAAATCATTAAATCAGAAACTAATTGACCTGGAACGTTTAGATAGGATCGAAACCCTCGACAGCAACTACACAAAAGCACTCTCAGCCATCGCCCACGAAATACACTAAAGGAGATCTCATCATGGCACAAGCAGTAATGCAGAATGAGTTTAGCAGCGATAGTCCGCAAAAGTTTTTGACCTTTTCCCTGGCCAATGAAGAGTATGGCATTAACATTATGCAGATCAAAGAAATTATCGGCATGATGCCGGTCACGGTTCTGCCGCAAACCCCGGAGTATGTCAAAGGGGTCATCAATCTGCGCGGAAAAGTGATTCCGATCATCGATTTACGTTGTAAGTTCAATCTTGAACAGGTCAATCCGACTGAGCGCACCTGCATCATTGTGATCGAAACTGAAAATGACGAGCAGATCCAAACCTTGGTCGGCCTCATCATTGACGGAGTCTCAGAAGTTGTCAACCTTAAAAGAGAAGAGATCGAAGCAGCCCCGAACATGCAAGGAGATTTTAACAAGCAACTTATTTTAGGGTTAGCCAAATGTGAAAATGGGGTTAAAATCCTCCTCGATATCGATAAAGTTATTAACCATAAGGACCTCACTGTAATCGAACCTAAAGAGACAATGTAAAAAAATTCAGCCGTGTCCGGTTTGTAGCTTACCTTGACAAAAAACAAGGCTATATCAAGTTACCATTTGCAAACCGAGCACTGCTGACAAAAACTATATCACACCAGAATCAACTTATTTGACCTTCCAAAGCGGCAATGTCCGAACAACAAGACAGGCTGTCCGAAGAACAGGACAATCAACGTAAAACCCTGGCCCTAATTCTACCTCGATTTGAGGTATTAATTAAACTCTAATTCCAATTCACGGGCGGCGGCAGCGTAACAATCGGCAGCCTTAAGACTCTCATGAGCCAAAGAAAAGCAGGTTGCAGCCCCTAAAAAATCTCCTTGACGACTTAACAAGGTTCCGTACTCTTTTAGTTTTTCTGCGGCCACATCGGAACTACCACTAATATCCTGCGTATTTTTCGCACCCTTTGCAAATTGGACCACCTCAGGAATAGCGGGATCCGCGCTACGACTCTCTGACATTGCCACTCTCGCACTCTGACCACCAGTATCGGTCATTACTTCTGAATCTTCCCAGCTAAACTCAACCGGGTTAATATCCGCTCTGAACTCCACTTTGATAGCACTATCAATCATTAACAGCTGCTGGAGTCGGGACATACCAACACACGGCAACTCCCGATGCCATTCGCTGGTAACAAAATGATAGTGTTGACTATCCACACAAAAAACATCATCTAATTGCTGGTCATTTAGATGCGGGTAAATCTCTTTATCAAATGGAATCAAAAGGTTCGATGTAACCTTTTTAAACGCTTGACCAAAAGGGAAAAAGGCAGAGCTCTCAGCGTCTCCAAAGATAAGAAAAAGATAGTCCCGGTTTCCAACCCACTCAACTTTCTCAAACAGAGCTGCCGGCAGATGGTAGAGCAGTTGTTTAAGCCATAGGATCTCAAGCTTTTCTAAAAAGAGAGCGGCAACCGGTTCACTAAAATCCGGTTCAATATCAACCAGTCGCAAGTTTATCGACAAACTCTCTAACTCCGACTCAGTTGCCGGAACAAAATCATATTTTCGCGCGCCAAAACCGGGGGCATATTGAAGTAGCGAACTCTCGGGTTGAAAATCAGGCACCGGCCTGACCAGCAGATTATGGTGACGATCCTCGGCAAAAGCGATATAGAGCCCGGTCTCTCCCACCCCGATTGCCTGCTCAATTAAAGTCCCAATAGCAAAAGGATGTTCAAACCCATATTCACAAAGATAGAGTATCCCCCGGTTCAAACTGCCAAGACCATGAAAGAGATGGCAGTAAGGTAGGTTTTCGATATAAGCCAGGACAAATTTAGGAATCGGCCGATTTCCATCTAAATCCCGACCGCTTATCAAAAGAAGGTACTCTGCTTCAGTTTCACTTAGCTTAAAGAAAGCCACTTTGAAACTTAAATCATAACGTAACAAAAAACGCCCCAGAAGCGGAAACATTTTCTTTGGCATCAGGCAAAAGACCGTAATCAAAACCTGAGACTGAACTGGCCTCAGCGGCACCTTTAATGCTAACTCCAATGACACTTGTTCGAAATGATCACTATTACTCTTAGGTAATTTTATTTTTGCCATAGTTGTTCACTCTCAAGGACTATTAAAGGTTCTTCTTAAACTCAATTATTCTTTGCTCGATAGAATATTTAAGAATCTGATCACCCGCAACAACCTCCAGATAGTCGTGAGCACAGCGTAAACGTTGCAGGTTGAAATCATGACCATAAACAATCAGGGCCTTTTCATAACCTAGGCGCAACAGATCAGAGCGCTTTACCCGGCAACCAAAACGGGCCAGACTTTCCCAGGCTTGAGCTTGTTCAAATTGCGCTTCACTACTATTTAAGCGGGCCAGCTCGACCCTTACCTCTTTTACAATATTGGTCGCCTCAGTCTGATTGCCTAACTCATTAAAGACAGCAGCCTGAACTAATCGAGCCGCGATCCGGGTGGCAAAACTATTTGCAGAAGCGCTTTCAAGGCAACGCTCGGCACTGATCCCGGCCTCACTGAAACGACCACAATCAAAAAATAACTCAGCCGCCCGTCGATCATCCAGGGCGGCAAAAAAAAGATCTGCCGCAACACTTTTATCACCCGCTGCAAGCCAGGCTTCCCCGGCTTTAAGTAAAGCCCCCGCCATCTGATAAAGCCGCGCACTCCGACGCCACGAATCGATCCTCAGCGCTTCTCGTTCAACTCCGCAACTTAACGCATTTTCAAGACTGGTTGCCATTTGAGCCTCCCCACGACCATGATTGGGGCAAAATATCATTAAGATATTTGCACTGGGTAAAGAGAGTGTGGCTCTTACAGGTGCAGGTGGGGGAATCAGGAGCTGGGGTTATAAACCAGGCCTGCTGTCGGCCAACGGAGCGGAGCTGCAAGGCACTCTCACAACTTTCCAACTCCCAGTCAGAAGCAACATGAGGTTCGACAATCCAGATTGCCTCAATCTCAACATAATCATTTTGCCAGCATTTCATCTGGGCTACGACATCTTTTAAAACACTAATCCAGTCCAGAGGTTTGTGCTCTTTAAAGCTCACCAAGCGTCGAGCCCCATCACTAAGCGCAGGGTCTAAAGACTCGGTCAAACTACTGCCGATGAAGCTGTGCCGTAAATCAACCGGAGCTAAAGCCAGTTTTTCAACTAGGGCAAGGGTCAAAGCACGGGCAATAAGGTCACAACTACCACTCATCTCAAGACCGCTCTGGGTTAAAATATAGACCAGACGATGACGTTTACGAACGCCGCCCTCGCGACCGTAATAAAGAGCCTCACGGTTACACAAACGATGGAGAAAGAGACTCTCGGGATAGAGGTATTCTCCCGACAACAGGCTTTCAAGTTCTCCTTTATGGCTTAAACCATGGTAACCACCAACCGTATAAGTGTGACCACCGCCAGATTTTTCTAGGCTAAGATTCGGCAGAAGGTCTAGCATCTGTCGATAAATAGAGACAAAATTTTCCGGCAACAACTCCTCTGAATTAAGCAGACAGTTAAAGACTGAGCGCTGAGTCTCGGCAAAAAAATCAGCGCTGTCAGTCTGATTAAGCCGATCAGGTTGCTTCTCAACCAGTCTTAAATAGGCCTCCGGGCGCTCTTTAAGGTGTTGCAGGTCCCAGATGCGAACGGTTTTATCATCGGAAGCTGAGGCCGCAAAAGATCCATCAGGAGCAAAGGCGACACTATTAACCGCCCCCCGATGACCACTTAAGACATTAATATTTAACCCGCTTTTAACCTCCCAGATAATCACCATCTGATCATTTGAGGCCGAGATCAGGAAACGACTGTCAGGGGAGAACTCAACATTCCAAACCACCCCTTGATGCCCACTTAAACAACGAACTTCACCAGTACCAAGATTAGACAAATAGATCTGCGTATTCGCCGAAGCATAAGCTAACCAATTCCCATCAGCTGAGAAAATAATATTGGTTACCCGGCAACCAGGTCGCACCAGCACGTTAACTTCCTGTCGCGCACTGACATCCCATACTCGAATGGTTTCATCATCCCCGCCTGAGGCCAAAAACCGACTATCAGCAGAGAATGAGACACCATAGACTGCCCCCTTATGCCCGCGCAACCGCCGCGCCGGATAACGATTTAAGGTCGACCAAAGATGAATATCTCCGTCCATACAAGCGGCCGCTAAATACCTGCCATCCGGGGAAAAGGCCGAACCATAATAGGCCTGAACCCGAGAGTAATGACTCTCCATAATCCGGTAGTGAGAACCACTCTTAACATCCCGGAGAAAGAGACAACCATCTCCGGAAGCTGAAGCTATCGTTTTGCCATCTGGAGAGAATGAGACTGACCAGACAAATTTGGTGTGACCCGAAAAAGTTACCGGCTCAGACTCAGCTTTCTCAAGATCCCAAAGGTGCAAATGCCGTGAAACACTACCTGAGACAAGGTAGCGACCATCAGGGGAAAAAGCAACGCAATAGACCTTCTCGCGGTGCTTTAAGGTGCGATGCAAAACCACCTGTGCAGCCTGTTTGGTCAAAACTCGATCAAGAGATAAAGCCATAATTTTATCCGCCAAGTTTATCTGCTTTACGCTCGGTTGCAATCGACGACAACTTCTTATCTACTGTTTGTGAGACAGTGTGACGCGGACCGGCATCTACAAGTTCAGCCTTTCGGGAAAGCAGATCACCAATGGCCAGGGCAACCTGGTCATGGTACTCCTCACTGGCTCCGACCGCATTATCATCAACAATAAATTGCTCAATCTCCCCAGTTTCGAGATTGTACTTGAATTTAATTTTAACCGGAGGTCGCTTATTATGATTTGCCATCTTCATCTTCCTATTTTAATAAGCCGTCATCAAATCTCAAGTTCCAAGTCTATAACCGAACCGCTCTGCCGATCACTGATGATGCGTCCGCCATTCTCTAAAACCAGACGGCAGAGAGTTTGGCGATAGGTTTCACCAACCGCCCGATTGATCTCATAAAAGGCATTTTTCTGCTGTAAAGCAAGCTTAGCCTGCAACTGGTGGCGTAATTCCAAGCGCATAGTTTCGCGTTTTTCTTCCAAGCGCTGTTCCGCTGTAACTAAAGCCTCATCCTTTAATACAACCCGCAATTTAGCACTGGCCACACTCTCATGCTGCTCTTTTTTAAGCTCGGCAAGTGCGTACTCAAAACGAATTTCGGCCTGTTCAGAGGCCTCCTGCAAAGCCGACTTCTCGGTCCGACCTTTCCAGCCATCATCATAGTAGTAACCAATTGCAGTAAAGGCTATAGTTCCGGTCGTCACCTGACAGATCTCAGCCGCAGCTTGTGACTTGGCCGAAATCATCTCCTCCAAACGAACCCGCATTACAAATTGCTGTTTTTCGGGTTCATAAACCAGGGTGATATCATCAAGCTCACGATAGAAGTTGCCGGCACTATCTTGTGACCAGGCCGCAAATTCGGCAAATTCACCGGCTAAAACCTGCTCTAACATGGTTAATGCGGCACCCCCCATCTCTTCGGCAAGTTTAATTTCACAACTTATCTCCGCCTCCTGCGTCAGCAATCCATTAACCGTTGCCTCCTCGGTCAAGGTTTGGCGCCAGGCCTCCTCAATAGTTTTGTTAACATGAATCATTACTTTACGGGGATTACACATTTTTCCACCTGTCCGGCTATAGTGTTGCCAAAACTTCTGCAATTAACTGTTCAAGTTTATTTAAGGGTGGCAGTGTTTCATCTGTCTGCGAATGACTCTTAAGCTCACGCCGCAAACGTTCGCATTGATGGAGAAAGTCAGCAAGGTCAATATCGCCACTGAGATTGGTCGCCCGTTTTTCAATCTGGGCCAACTCGGCCGTAATCGTTTCAAGCCCCCTCTCCTGACGAGCGACCTCAAGCCGACTCTCTTTGATATAAGGTTTGAGTAAAGAGTTAAGAATAGGCTGTTGCGCTCGGGTATTCCAGGTATGTTTCAGAACCCAAAAATCCGCGGGCTTTGCTTTGAGACTGCCCCGCCGGATTGCGGCCGCACCAACAAGTTTAAGCAGCTTGATGATACGCCGGTCGCTGACGGCTATCCCTTGCGCCCGAATCTGACGTATAACTTCACGATACGGGTGACCAATATCACTGAAATCGACAACATTCAAAGCCTGATGAAGCAATCTCAAATCATTACTATTTGTGATATTACTTAAGTTTATCTGATGACCTTCCCTGATTTTCAAACACGCCTGCTGCCAACCCCTTTAAAAAAGTTGGTCAAAATAGCTAGCGGGAATATTATTCGACCGAGGACTTACCGAAAAACG
>DAOWHJ010000082.1 GCA_030641485.1 Pseudomonadota bacterium | reverse complement strand
TTCCCGTTTACGGAGCCGAGTGCCGAAGTTGATATGCAATGCGTGATGTGCGGTGGCGCTGGTTGTCGGGTCTGTAAAAATTCGGGCTGGCTTGAAATTCTCGGAAGCGGCATGATTGATCCTGAAGTCTTTAAGTCGGTTGGTTACGACCCTGAAAAGTATAGTGGTTTTGCCTTCGGCATGGGGGTTGAGCGTTTGGCGATGCTTCGTTACGGGATTGATGATCTGCGCCTGTTTTTTGCAAATGATCTGCGTTTTTTAAGGCAGTTTTAGTTATACTTACTTGCGGGCAACTTCCGCGTTTAAAATTTCTGGTAGATAAATGCTCATAAGCTGGAACTGGATATCTGATTTTGTCGACCTTAGTGGGATCGACCCCGAAGCTACGGCAGCACGTTTGACGATGGCCGGGCTTGAGGTTGCCGGAGTCGATAAGCTCTGTCCCGACTCTCTAAGTCGGGTGGTCAGTGCGCAGATAACCGAACTCACCCCTCACCCCGAAGCTGATAAACTATCCCTCTGCAAGGTTACCGATGGCAAGGAGGAGTTTTCTATAGTTTGCGGGGCTCACAATATGAAATCTGGAGATTTTGTTGCTTTAGCCCCACTGAAAACCCGACTTCCCAATGGCATGACCATTAAGAAAGCGAAAATTCGTGGGATTGTTTCAATCGGGATGCTCTGTTCAGCCGCTGAAATGGGGTTTGACGATGAGTCCTCCGGGATTATGATTTTGCCGGCCAATTCCCCGCTCGGAGAACCTGTGATTGACCTTCTGGGGTTGCAGGATACAATTCTTGAATTCGAAATTACCCCCAATCGTGGCGATTGTTTAAGTGTTATTGGTGTCGCCCGTGAAATTGCTGCGATTTACAAGCGAAGCTTTACCCTTCCCGAAATTAAACTTGACGAGGGTTCCCAAAAATCATCTGAACTTGCAGCGATAAATATCGCCGATTCGGACCTGTGTCCTCGCTATGTGGGCCGGGTGGTCAACAATGTGGTTCTGGGACAATCTCCGTTGTGGCTCAAAGCCCGCTTGAAAGCTGCGGGCGTACGACCCATAAGTAATGTTGTTGATGTTACGAATTATGTTATGTTGGAGACCGGTCAGCCGCTCCATGCCTTCGATTTAGATCTCTTAGCTGGTGCGCAAATCAATGTTCGGCGGGCTGGCAGCGATAATAAATTTACTACTCTGGATGAAGAAGAGCGTCAGATTGATCCCGAAACCCTGATGATTTGTGACGGCAAAGAGCCAGTTGCGATTGCTGGGATTATGGGTGGTCTCAATTCTGAGATCAATCCTGAAACTCGAAATGTACTCATTGAAAGTGCCTTTTTTCTACCCGCTTCAATTCGGCGCTCAGCCCGGATTCTAAATCTTGGAACTGAAGCTTCATATCGATTCGAACGTGGGGTTGATTCGCAGGCTACAGCTCGTGCGGCGGCTCGTGCGGCAGAACTTTTACAAGAATTGGCTCAGGGAAAAGTTGCGCTGGGTGCGATTGATGTTTGCCCCCAGCCGCGGCAAATGCCCGAAATTACTTTTCGTCCAACGAAAGCTAACTCCCTGCTTGGTTTGAAACTCGATATTGACGCGATTAAAGATATTCTTCATCGACTTGATATAGAGATTGTTAAGGAGTCGGAAGCAAGTCTAATCGTTGTCCCGCCAGCCTGGCGTTTTGACCTTGAGCGTGAGGTCGATCTGATTGAAGAGGTTGCCCGGCTTTTCGGTTACGACCAGGTTCCGGTTACCGCAGCAACACTCTCTGATCCTGAAGTTATTGATGTGCCGGAAGTCGCGGCATTGGCGCGGGTGCGTGAGACTGTTTTAGCCTTTGGCTATAGTGAGGCAGTTAACTATAGTTTTATTGATCCCCGGGCCGTAGCAAAACTCGACTTTGATAGTGAAAGTCGGTTTTTTGATTTTGTCCGACTCAAGAATCCAATTAGCTCCGAAATGGCGGTTATGAGGACCTCCCTTCTGCCGGGGCTGTTGACCAATCTCAATGATAATCTACGGGTGAATGTCAAAAATGTTCGTCTTTTTGAGGTCGGTCGAACATTTTATGCTCTCACGGACCAGAAGCAGCCGTCAGAAGAGCTTTTTATCAGCGGTGTCGCTTGCGGTCGTCGCTATCATGAACACTTTTCAGCCTCGGATGAGGTGGTTGATTTCTTCGACCTCAAAGGACTTCTGGAAGAAATTGCGCGTGCATTGCACCTTGAGCTCAATTATGTTGGTGAAAATTATTTCCCCTGCTTAACTCCAGGTCAAGCCGCAACCATTAAACTTGGCCCTCTGGAGGTTGGTTGTGTCGGTCAGTTGCATCATAAAGCTGCCCAAGCTTACGGTCTCGATCAGGATGTATTTGTTTTTGAGCTCTTTCTGCCGCCACTATTTGAAATGTCGGCAAAAGTTGCGGTAACCTATCAGGGCTTAGCCCGCTTCCCTGCAGTTTTTCGGGATTTGGCATTCCTGGTTAATAATTCAATTGATGCTGGTGCTCTGCTTGAGTATATGCGGGCTCAGCATAAATTACTGGCAGCAGTTGAGGTCTTTGACCTGTTTCAGGGAGACTCTCTGCCTGAGGGTAAAAAGAGCCTAGCTTTCAGACTTACATTTCAGGATATGAATAAAACCTTGACAGATAAAAAAGTTAATGCGATTATTGCGAAACTAATTCAGGGGATCGAAAGCACATTTCAAGGCGAAGTGCGCTGACCTGTTTGGGAAACCGTAGCACGAAGGTGGAAAATTATGACTAAAGCCGACATGGTTGAGTTGGTTTACGAGCGGATTGGGGTCTCAAAGAGAGAGGCGGCCAATGTAGTCGAGTCGATTTTTGATATCATTAAGGAGAGTCTCGAACGGGGTGAAAATGTTAAGATATCCGGTTTCGGAAGTTTTAACTTGCGTGAGAAACAGCCGCGTCGCGGTCGTAATCCTCAGACCGGGGCCGAGATCACTATCTCAGCCCGTCGAGTTTTAAGTTTTAAGTCGAGCAATGTCTTAAGAGATCAGCTCAACGCTTAAAATGTGTCGTCAATAATTTGCTGAGAGAGGCGTATGGCCTCAGTCGAGAAGGTTCCAGATAAACTCTATTTTCGGATTGGTGAAGTGAGCCGGATTGTGGGAGTTAAACCCTACGTTCTCCGCTATTGGGAAAAAGAGTTTTCGGCAATAAAACCTGAAAAAAGTAGTTCAAAACAGCGCCTCTATCGTCGTGAAGATGTACTCTTGTTTTGCCAGATAAGACGTTTGCTGCATGAGGAGCGTTTCACTATAGAAGGGTGTCGAAAGAGAATTTCCGAATCGAAAAGGGTCTCACATGGGAACCTGAAGACCGACTGTATTGCCCATCTGAAAAGTGAAATTTTGGCAGTTAGGAGCATGATCCAAAGTTATAAAAAAAATTAAAACGGGACGTAGCGCAGCCTGGTAGCGTACCTGAATGGGGTTCAGGTGGTCGGAGGTTCAAATCCTCTCGTCCCGACCAATAATATTAAGGGGTTACGGTTTATTCCGTAGCCCCTTTTGTTTTCTATGTGTGGGTCAAATGTGTGGTTTTCTCTGGAGCTATGTCTAGGGAGAAGCTTTTCAGTGCATCTGCGGCATGTTTTTGGGACTCATCAATAGAGTGTAAATATTTTTCTGTTGTTGATAAAGTCTTATGTCGCAGTAGTCCTGAAATGGCCTTTTTGCTGATCTTATCTTGATCGGCTAAGAAGGAAGCAGCAAAATGCCGGATAGCATGAAAACCGAAAGGTTTAACTCCAGCACGTTTACACAGGCCGGGCATTAATTTTGGTCGTCGGTTATATCGAGTTCCGGTTTTTTCGTTAAAGAATACCCATTCATCTTGGTCCTTGGTTTGCCATAAGTCCCACAAAATAGCATGCAGGTCAGAGTTAATGTGCATAATATTATGTGCAATGGAGCCTCCCGCTCTTTTTCTAGTCCAAAGCCTTACTGTAGATCTGTTAAAATTTACTTCATCCCATCTTAGTCTCAATATTTCATCTATCCGAGCTAAAGTATGAAAAAGAACCATTATTAATGGTTTGTCTGGCCCAGCGGCCAACATGACTTTCAAGAGATCTTCTTCGCTGGGAATATATTTTACAGACTGAGTTACAGGCAATCGCTCAATTTCTTCACATGGGTTCGGCCCGGCCAAGAACTTCTTTTTTATTCCGTAGTTAAAAATAACGTGCAACTCTATGAGGTGGACATTGTAGTTGTGATTGGATGGGCGGGTTCTTAGGTATGATTCTATAATGGCAGGGTCAATAGTTGTCTGCAATAGATTCCCAGCCTTATGTGATATGACGATATCTTTACCTGCAAAGGCAAGGAATTTTCGGTAGACCATTGCCTTGTATTCGTAAGTTTTTTTGACATGCCTTCTTTTTGAGAAATCTAAATAATCAGTCGCCAGATCCAAGAAGGTTATGGCGGTCTGCTTCCCTTGCTTTGCTTCGGCCCTGACTTGCTTCTTGTGTTCTGCCCTTGCTGCTACTGCTTCTTTTTTTAGGGGGTAGTGCTTCGAGGGATATCGTACCCCTTGGTACTGGAACTCGTACCGCCACCCTTTTATGTCCTTCCATAATGCCATAGATATCCCCCCTCCGAAACCTCAGGCACTTTATTCCCGCAGGATAAAATCCTACCAACCGCGCACGTCCATGCTTATAGACAGTTTTCTCGTCTAT
>DAOWHJ010000032.1 GCA_030641485.1 Pseudomonadota bacterium | reverse complement strand
TAGTACCGATGCTAATGGTAAAAAAGTAAAAACCCGTAAAACTTTTTCTGTAGATGATGGGGTTCGCTGGCCGACAACTGTGGCCGGCTTGGGTAAACTGAAATCACCTTTTAAGGCGGGTGGTATCGTCACTGCTGGTAACTCATCACAGATGACGGATGGTGCTGCCTTCTCTCTGATTATGAGTGCTGAAAAAGCCAAAGCTTTAGGTCTTAAGCCCATTGCTAAAATGACCAATTTTGCTGTGGCTGGTTGTCGACCTGAAGTCATGGGGATTGGTCCTGCACTTGCTATCCCTAAAGTTTTACAACAGGCGGGCCTGAAAGTCTCAGATATCGATGTTTTTGAGATTAACGAAGCCTTCGCTTCGCAGGCTATCTACTCGACCAGAGTTATCGGTATAGAAAATCGTTATTGGGATGGAGACATCAATCCCAATGGTGGTGCTATCGCTCTCGGCCACCCTTTAGGTTGTACCGGGGCCAAACTGACGACTCAGCTCCTATACGAACTCCAACGTCGTAAAGCTAAACGTGGAATTGTCTCAATGTGTATTGGTGGCGGTATGGGTGCAGCCGGAATTTATGAGATGCTGTAATGGGAGCTGATATTGTGACCAGTCCGGGCCGCTATTCGATGGGAGAGGAGATTGCCAGCAGTGTTATTCATGGTATTGGCATTCTCCTCTCGATTGTAGCATTGATCGTGATGCTCTATTATGCATCACGATATGGGGATGCTTGGCAGATTGCTGGGGCCGTGGTTTTTGGCTGCGGACTTATTTTGGCCTACACCTCATCGACTCTCTACCATAGCTTTCAAAAAGCTAAGCTTAAGGCATTATTTAGGGTTTTTGATCATATTTCGATCTTCATTCTAATTGCTGCAACCTACACTCCTTTGACCCTGGTAAGCCTCAGGGGACCTTGGGGTTGGTCGATATTTGGCATAGTTTGGGGGTTGGCGCTTTTGGGGGTTGTCGTTGAGTGTACCTCATTGCGGCGTTTTCGTTTAGCCTCGGTATTGCTCTATTTAGGTATGGGCTGGACGATTGTGATTGCGGTTAAACCGCTGATGGCGATGGTGCAGCCGGGAGGCACGGCTCTGCTGCTGGGCGGAGGTCTGGTTTACACTATAGGTTGCATCTTCTACGCCTGTAAAAGAATTCCCTATAACCATGCTATCTGGCATCTCTTTGTCATCGGCGGTAGTTGTTGTCACTTTTTCGCAATTTTGTTCTATGTCATGCCGATGCCGACGTAGATTTTTTAAAAGTGTTTATGCTAGTACATGATTTTATCTTGACAAAGTTGATTTTGTTTGTTAGGTTTACGAAAGTTGATCAAAATTGATGGCTTTATTTACTTACGAAGTATAAAATTATTTTCAGGAGGCAAACATGAACCAGATTTATAAATGTGAACTTTGTGGTGCGTTGGTTGAAGTCTTAGACCTTGGAGCTGATGATCTGACCTGCTGTAACGAGCCCATGGTTGAGGTTGAAGCTGGGTCCGTTGATGCGTCGAAAGAGAAGCATGTCCCGGTAGTTGAGAAGGTTGAAGGTGGGATTAAGGTTTCAGTTGGTAGTGTGGCGCATCCGATGGAAGATAAGCACTATATTCAGTTTATTGAACTGATTGCTGATGGCCGGGTTTGCCGTAAAACCTTGAGTCCGGGTGACGCTCCAGAGACCTGTTTTACAACCGATGCAACTTCACTTACGGTTCGAGCTTACTGTAATGTGCATGGTCTTTGGGAAGCATAGTTCTCCCCCTTAAAAGGATAGTCTTTAAGATGTAAGTATAAACCCGGCCATTATGGTCGGGTTTTTTTGTTTTTAGGGTCTTTTGCTCTTGACAGATTTGGTGATTTGGTTGTATTACCAAATATTATTTATTCGTTGACCTCTAAGACCGAAATTTATTTTCTCCAATTAAAGAGTGTCTTACTAAACGTACCGGGATGTTGATAATTAATGAACTTCAAAGTTGAGTGGCGTATTTTTGCCTTAGTTCTGGTGGTTTTTCTCGGCTGCTTTTACCTTCCGGTCGGGAATGTGCGTTTTGATAATTCTATTATCGAAGCCCTCTACCTGGTCAAATGGTATGCCCGTGAACATGTGATTTTGTGCCTGGTGCCGGCATTTTTTATTGCTGGGGCAGTTTCAGTTTTTGTCAGCCAGACATCGGTAATGAAATACCTTGGGGCTGGGGCCAATAAAGTTATCGCTTACGGCGTCGCCTCGGTTTCAGGGTCAGTCCTTGCGGTTTGCTCCTGCACGGTCCTGCCTCTTTTTGCCGGGATTTATCGTATGGGGGCCGGCCTCGGACCGGCCACAGCCTTTCTCTACTCGGGACCTGCCATAAATGTTCTCGCAATTGTTTTGACCGCTCGTATTTTGGGGCCTGAACTTGGTTTTGCTAGAGCCTTTGGGGCGGTAATTTTCAGTGTTATCATTGGTCTTTTAATGCACCTTGTTTTTCGTAAAGAGGAGCGTGAAAAGAGTCGTAATGCGGTCGTTATGCCTGATGAGGAGAGCCGCCCTCTCTGGCAAAATGGATTTTACCTGGCGGCGATGGTCGCGGTCCTGGTTTTTGCCAACTGGGGTAAACCTGAAAGTGATTCTGGTCTCTGGTATCTTTTATATGCTCATAAATGGCATATAACCGCTCTTTTCTCTCTGGTTTTTGCGGTTATGCTGGTTGTTTGGTTTAAGGCATCATGCATAAAGGTAACTCTGGCGGCTTTGCCTATTATTGTTCTTGCTCTGCTATTTCCGAAACAGCCATTGCTGGCATTTTCTGTTGGCATGCTTTCTCTCTCATTGATAACTGCGACAGGGTCTGAAGAAAATAGTCAGTGGTTCGCATCTTCATGGGACCTGGCCAAACAAATTTTTCCATTGCTTTTGATTGGGGTCTTTGTTGCTGGCCTTTTGCTCGGCCGGGTCGGGCATGAAGGATTAATCCCTTCAACCTGGGTTGCTCAGGCCGTCGGAGGAAACTCTTTAAGGGCTAATTTCTTCGCCTCCTTTGCCGGGGCATTTATGTATTTTGCAACCCTGACTGAGGTTCCTATCCTCCAAGGGCTGATTGCAAACGGAATGGGGAAAGGTCCGGCATTAGCTCTGCTGTTATCCGGTCCCGCTTTAAGTTTGCCCAATATGTTGGTGATCCGTTCAGTTCTGGGAACTGTGAAAACTGTAGTTTTCGTTTTGTTGGTGATAATTATGGCAACTATCAGTGGAGTTGTGTTCGGGTTGTTCTTTTAGCTGATGGCGTTGTGAAAATTCCGATCTACTGCGTTCATCAATGGTTAAGGAGATGAGTAATGAAGATTCAAGTTCTGGGTACTGGTTGTCAGAAATGTGAAAAACTGGCTGAGAGTGCTGAAAAAGCTGTTTTTGAGCTTGCCATCGATTGTGAGGTTGAAAAAATTACCGACATTAATCAAATTATGGAATTTGGGGTGATGTTGACACCGGCCTTGGCCATAGACGGAGTTGTTAAGGTCGTGGGCAAAGTCCCATCTGTTGATGCCATAAAAAATCTGTTGCAATAGGGAGTGTTATCCATGTCGAAATATCTAAATGTTCAGCCTGCACAGTTGTTTATAGTTCTGTTTTCTTTGTTACTTGTAACCTCTTTGACCCAGCCTGTATTTGCTGAGCCGGTTGTTGCTGGAAAGGTGATTGTCTACTATTTTCACGGAGATATGCGCTGTCGAACTTGTAACCGGATTGAATCCTACACTAAAGAAACGGTCAAATCAGAGTTTGCCAAAGAGTTGGCAGACGGCTTGATTGAGATTCGTATTGTTAACACTGATGATTCTGAAAATGAACATTTTATCAAGGATTTTCAGCTTACTAATCGGGCGGTTGTGTTGGTTGAAAACCGGAATGGCGAGCTCGTTAAGTGGAGTAACCTTAATCGTATCTGGTTACTGGTTAGTGATAAAGATTCTTTCCAGTTTTATATTGAGGAGGAAGTCAAATCCTTTATGGATAGCGACTCAAAAAGCGAGTGAACGAATATATTTTAGCAATTTTAACAGCCTTCTGGTTGGGGATTTTAACCTCGATCAGCCCCTGCCCTCTAGCCACTAATATTGCGGCAATATCCTATGTCGGACGGCAGGTCGGTTCCCCTGGTAAAACTTTTCAGGCCGGCTTACTCTATACGTTGGGTAGAACTCTGGCTTATCTACTGGTTGGTGCAATTTTAGTCAGCAGTTTACTGTCGGCACCGGTCCTCTCTCATTTTTTGCAGAAATATATGAACAAGATCTTGGGTCCGACCCTAGTTTTGGTCGGTTTAGTCCTGCTTGATATTATTAAGTTTAATTTTCATGGTGGCAGCTTCGGGACAAAATTGCAGGACCGTGTTGACCGGATGGGGGTTTGGGGTGGCGGCCTTTTGGGGTTACTTTTTGCGCTCTCTTTTTGCCCAGTTTCAGCCGCCCTTTTCTTTGGTACTTTATTACCGTTATCTATTAAGCATAACTCAGCCTTACTTATGCCAGCAGTCTATGGGGTGGCTACGGGTCTGCCGGTTTTTCTCTTTGCCTTGCTCCTCTCGCTTGGTGCCAACCGGATCGGTCAGGCTTTTGATTCAATTACCAAGTTTGAAAAATGGGCCCGCAAAATTACGGGAATACTTTTTGTTCTCGTCGGGATTTACTATTCGTTAATTAATATTTTCGGCATCGACGTCTTAGATGTCTTAATTGGTTAAATAGGTTATGAACAGAGAAGAGATGCGACTTTTAGAGGCCAAAACTCAGGTTCTCAAAGCTTTAGCTCATCCGACAAGGCTCTGGGTAACCGAAAAACTGGCTCATGGTGAATGTTGTGTTAATGACTTGGTTGAGGTCATAGGAGCAGATTTCTCAACCGTTTCAAAACATCTTTCAGTTTTAAAAGAGGCCGGTATTGTTGCCGATGATAAGCGTGGCAAGCAGGTCTATTACAGTCTCAAGGTTCCATGTGTTTTAGGTTTTATGAATTGCGTTGAAGAAGTTATTAAAAATCGAATTCAAGAACAAGCCGGGCTCTTATGAAAAGAGTATGAATCACTTAGCCATCATTTACAGTACTTCTGTAAATTGCACCAGTTTTTAGTACCACATCCGTATTCCACAATGGAAACCTACCATTCGGGAAGTAGTCATTTTGTAGATCAATAACCAACAGTGCTTTGTTCGTAGTATCCTCCATTGGGTTCGTTTCTCAATTATTTACTGGTGAATGTTCTTTCGCTAAGAATGGCGAGTAGAGTGGGGGAGATTATTCTCAGGAAAAAACTTTTACCGGTACGATGTTTCATGTTTCCCCTCACGGTTTTTGTATGTAACTGTTACCTAGAGAAGGAAAACTCATTGCAAAGGTCAAGGGTTATATTTAAGTTGCATACCTTTTAAAAAGTTACGTAAAATCTGATCTTGACAGTAACGGTAGTTTTTGTGCTCTGCTTTACGGAAAAATGCACTTAATTCGTGCTTACTTATACGCAAACCAGCCAGAGCCATAATTTCCAATACCTCATCAGCTTTCAGGTTTAATGCTATTTTTAATTTCATGAAAATGATATTGTTAGTTAAATGCTTCTCGGATGCGGGTTGCGCTCCCTCTTTCTTGCCTCGTTTATCGTTAATCAATCCATTGAGGAAAATTGCTAACTGAGAGTCGTTACATTCCTGGTATGCAGGATCATCATCTTTTTTCAACCAATCACTGATCTGCCCCCGAGTTATCTGATGGTCCGCTAAACCAAATATAGCAATCATTTTTGAATCAGTAAAGTCGAAGGTGTAGCAGATACGGCGTAAGATATCGTTATTAGTCATAATAGTCTCTCCAGTTCTAAACTAAAGTTGCATAAACCGATATGCCGTCCTGGCCGTATACTCGGTCATTTCATAGTTCATCAATTAGCTTGTAATACTCCTTGAGAGTACTGATGGATTCCATTGTGGCTTGGAACAAGACCCAACTGAGAACTAGGATTCCTATTGTGAGTCCGATCTTCCATGCCCGCGTCGTTTGTGGTCGCCACCAGATCAGGGGCAACGCCAGAGGCCCTACACAGCAAACTGCGATGATAATAAAGGATTTTTGGAAATACCATTGAATCTTTTCCGCTGCTAAGCGTGAAGGGTGGGAGGCATCCAGAAACTCACTGCAATGTTTACATTTTATAGCGTCATTTTGAATTTCTTCAGCGCAGAAGGGGCATGTTTTCATTGCCATCTCTCTTTAGTGCGTGTGCTCACCTTTTTCCTCCGTTGATGATAATGTTGGAAATTTATGAGTTGCGAAGATAGTATGGCAACTTACGCACGACTCATTCATTTTAGAAAAATAAAAATTTATTAGCTCTGCTTTATTATTTTTTGCGGCATGTTCAAGCATGCTGGCCAGATAATGGAATCTCTCATCTTCCTTAATAAATGCCTGTGGCAATACTGAATGCAATTCTTTTACTTGGCTTTCTGTAAGGCTTTGTTTCAATATGTAGCTGTTTTTTATTTTTTCAGCCGTAGTCTCGATTTTGGTCCAGTCTCCAGCAATGTATGCGGGGATGATAGACATCATCCCGTTCTGCAGGGCTCGCATTTCTTGGGACAGCAAATCACGTAAATCGTGGGATAATGCCTCCACTCCTACAGCCTTTTCATTTGCTTTATGATTGTGTTTATCCCCTCCATAACAAGTTGTTGATACCAGAATAGCAAGAAGTGTTATGCGAATAATGAATTTCATACTTCCCCCAGTTGAAATCGATTCCATGAAAAAATTGTAAATTTTATATTGTCATAAGGCCTGTATTTTTACAATAACTATTTATGACTGGAGATTGACAATCGGATTATTTTAGTGAACTTGGGGGGACTTCTATGATAAGTAAAGTCAAGCGGAAAACGGAGGTTTTCCGTAGCGCCGATAAAATGGCGCGATATTGCGCCGTTATTTTTATGGGAAAACTAAATGAGAGAAAAACGAAATTCGATTCTTTGCCCCCGGTGGTGGTCTGCTAGGTGGTTTGGCTTTGGTCTCTCTGCTTGGTTATCAGGAACGTCGTCCTGCGGGTATGGTCTTGCGTAGTCTGGCCGTTGTCGTGGTGCTGTTCTCGGGAGCAGTTCGGGTTTGGGATGTGCTGCAAGCGGCATCTCTGATTGTTGGTTAATCCTACTTGTCCAAAATGTATCCAATGAAATCAAGGTTAAATCGTGCCTCCGTAATTGCAATATGTTTGCTTCTTTGGTTCTCTGCTGACGGACTGCAAGGTTACCCTGCCTGGTCTGAAACTTCGAATTTATTGGACAACTCTCTTTTGTCAACGCAGCAACTTCCACCTCTGCTGGTTAAAGCTAGTCGGATTGATCCTGCAGCCGAGGAGGTTCCGGCCAGCCTTTCAATTATTTCCGGCAGTGAATTTGAGAGCCTTGGGGCCTGGTATCCAGGTAGTGAACTCCAGGGGGTTGCCGGAGTGACTGTACATAGAATAAATTCGGGCACCAACCCTTCAGTGACTATGCGCGGCATTCCCAACCGTATATCTAATGATACTTTCATGATTATGGTTGATGGGGTTCCCTATTTGACCCCCAATGATGAGGTCGATTTTGATCAGATTCCTTACGTTGCTGTTGACCATGTTGAGGTTTTACTCGGCACCAGTACGACCCTGTATGGACGAGGTGCAGTCTCCGGTGCCATAAATTACGTTACTCGTCGACCCGGTTTTGAACCCGCAGGGGAAGCTTCTTTGACCTTGGGGAGTTACGGTTTTAGACGCTTTAGTTTGCAGGCTGATTTGCCGGTCAAAAAAGATTGTGATCATTTTGCGATCTCGTTGCTTAGTGAAAGTAAGAGTGGTTGGCGTCCTCATACCCGGCGTCAGCGTAATAGTTTAGTTTTGCGGAATGATCTCAAAATAGGTGAAAAAGCAGAATTATCACTCTCTTTTTCCGGTTTAAACCAAACCCAAGGGTTAGCCGGTGAACTTCCAGTTGATCGACAGGGAAACCGGATTGCCGTGCCGTCGGGATCTCGTGATAATTACACTGTCGATGGTGCTGAATATAAAGTTAATAATTGGGGGCTTACGGCCCAGTTGGCAATTCAGCTTAATGAACGAAGCATCTCACAATCAACCCTGCACCTGCGGCATCCGCGCCTGGAAACTACAACCGGATTTCCACAACCATTTAACCCTGAGACCAACACGATTAACTGGAGTGGTTTTCAAGCCGATTATGACTACTGGACCGGCTACCTCGACCAGCAATTTGTGGTCAACCTGAAACAGAATCGATTTCTGTTCGGTTTCAGTTATGAACAGACCTCAGGCACCACGACAGAAGATTGGACCGGAGAATTTAATTTTGCCGATCTTTTTTACACCCAACGCCGATCTTCCATCACCGGGAACTGGATAAACCGGGAGGATTGGGTCAGTGATCGCTTGCTTGATGTCGACAGTAAGGGTCGATTTGCTGCAATCTATGGTGAGTGGGAGACTCGTCTTAGCGAAACGATTTTTTTGAAATTGGGAACCCGCTATGACTATTTTAAACGTAGAGTTGACTATCAGCCGATGGTTAATGGTTTTGGTCCGGTGGATGGTGAGACGGTTCGCGATGATAATGATCATTTGAGTTCTCTTATTTCATTAAGTTGGCAACCAACGCTTGAAATAATGACCTATATTCTTTTCGGTGAGGGCTATAATCCAGCGTTTGGGCCGCTTTGGTCATTTAATTCACGTAATAACAAACTCGAACCAGAGATTGCTCAAACCTATGAAGTTGGCCTGAAGAGTTTTTTTGGACCAGATCGAGAAATGAGCCTTGATTTGTCAGCGTATTTCATCCAGCGCCGTGACCTGTTGGTTGTCGTGCCGGGGCAGGGTGGTGGTGAACAGGTTAACGCCGGAAAACAAAAGTCATTAGGGCTAGAAGGGAAATTTTTATGGCAGGCGGAAAAGGTGATTACGGGGGGTGCTCTTTTCGCTTCCTTACAGCTGATTAAAAGTGAGTGGGATGATTATGCATTCTATGATCAATTTCGCGCTCAGACCTATGATTTCTCTGGTAAACGAGTTGCTGGGGTTCCGGCTTTTGCAGGTACGATTGGCTGGGAGCAGGTTTTTCCAATTTATCACCTTAAAATTCGCGGGGAATATCAATACCAAGGTGACTATTGGTATGATGACGGCAATACCGTTAAAGATGGCAACTACGGCCTCGTCAATATGGCTTTAACCTGGCAACCGCCTTGGTGGTCGCAAAGTACAATTCAGATTACCGGAACTAACCTCTTAAATAAAGATTACTGGTACACCTTCAGTGACCCCGATGGCCCCATGGCTACAGCCCCCGGCGCTCCATTCGAAATCATGGCCAGCGTGAAACTGAGCTGGTAATTTTTTCAAACCGTTATAAACATCCCCTGAAACCTTGAAGTAAAAACAATTAAAACTAACACTGCTGTCCGGAAAGATAATTGCAACCTTCGGACAGCAGTGATTACAAATGATAATTCGTATAGCTGCTGGAATTGGAATCCGTATTTCAATCGGGGTTGTTGTCATAGATGGTTATTATTTGGTTTGAGCAAAGGGCAAAAGAGTAAATAACTTTCTAACTTTGTCGACACTTAACAACAATTGATGATTGTTGTTAAGACGCATGAAGCCACCGTTATGGAACACTGTGGGTGAATAGCCATCCTAGTACTTTTACGAGTCGGTCAAATATACTTGACCATTTTGTTTTGCTATGTTAAATATATGACTATAGTTGTGACCATGGTTATTGATTGTGATGATGTTTTTTCAGGGGAGGGTTCCAGTTTGAATACTGTATCTAAAGGCGTATTGAAAGCGCAAATGTTGAAATATTTTCGCCAAGTTGAAGAAACTGGCCAAGAGTTGATTGTTACTGATCATCGTAAGCCGGTTTTGAAGATTGTACCGATTAGGCAGCCGATGTTAACTGTGGAGGAGGCTTTTCATGGCTTGCGTGGGAAAGTCAACTATTTTGAAGATATCAATACTCCCACTGCTGATGAATGGGGAGAAATATAATGCTCGTTCTCGATACTTGTGCATTGCTTTGGTATAGTCTTGATGATAAAAAACTTTCTGCCAGAGCAAAACTGGAGTGTGAGAAAATTCCCCGGACCGGCGCCTACATTTCTGCGATCTCGATATGGGAGATCGGACTTAAGATCAAGAATGGAAAGCTTGATATAAATACGAAAATTGAAAACTTTGTTAGTCGGTTACGAAGACTGGGTACTATAGAAATTATTCCGGTTGATGAGGATATCTGGTTGAAAAATCTCGCCCTTGACTGGAGTCATAGAGATCCGGCGGATCGAACAATTGTTGCAACTGCCATGTTGAAAAAACTGCCTATTATAACCTCTGATAAAACAATCTCAGACTATTATGACAATGTCATCTGGTAGATTTCAGATTTGAATTAGGCCGATTTGGCCGGGGTTTTCCAGTCTAAAAGTTTCATGATCATCTGCATGTCGTCCCAGACTTCCTTTTTTTTACTCGGGCTGCGCAGGAGGTAGGCGGGGTGGTAAGTTGGTACCAGTACGCAAGTATCGTTAAAGGGGTGCGGCCGGCCGCGTAACCTACCAATTGTGGTGTCGGTGTTAAGCATGGTCTGGGCGGCAAAAGTTCCCAGGGCGCAGATAACCTTGGGCTGAATTGCCTCGATCTGGCGTTTTAGGAATGGTGAGCAGACGCTTATTTCGGTAGGTTTGGGGTTGCGATTCTCCGGAGGGCGACATTTTAGTATATTGGCGATATAGATCTGGTCCCGGGTTTTTCCCATTGCTCCGATGATTTTACCTAAAAGTTGACCGGCTCGTCCAACAAAAGGCTCACCCTTAAGATCCTCATCTCCACCAGGAGCTTCGCCGATAAACATAAGTTCAGCATTTGGGTTACCTTTACCAAAAACCAGATTATTACGGGTTTTGCCTAAGTCACAACGTTGACAGTTCTCTAACTCTTGCAAGATGCTGGCTAACGCATTTTCAGGGTTATGTTTCTCTATAAGTACCCCTGAATTTTTCAGCTCGCGCTGACGCTCAAGGTGGGCTTTAAGCTGGATTAGGTCGTCATAGATTTCAGCCATGTTGTCGAATTATCCCTTAACCCCGAAGGCGTCGTTGTTTTTTGGTCTCAATTAGGTGGTCGAGGATAACCCCAGCAACTTTTTCTTTACTCATCAAGGGAAAATCAGTTATCTGGCCGTCCCGGTCGATGATTTTTATGATATTAGTGTCTACCCCGAATCCCGCTCCTGGGGCTGTAACATCGTTGGCGACAATCATATCAAGGTTCTTACGTTTTATTTTAGCTTGGGCGTGATCAAGTAACTTGTTGGTTTCAGCGGCAAATCCGACGAGAAAGGGTTTGTCTTGGCGTTTGCCGAGTCCGGCTAAAATATCTGGGTTAGGCTCTAATTCAAGGCAGTAGTTGCCTTCACGTTTGATTTTTTCAGCAGCCTGTTCAGCCGGTCTGAAATCGGCGACCGCCGCCGCCATGATAACTGAGGTGACCCCGTCTAAATTTTCATCAATGGCATTTGCCATCTCAATTGCGGTTTTACAATTAATCACTTTTATGCCCCAGGTTTCAAGTTCTGCAGATGGGCCAGCAACTAAAATCACTTCGGCTCCGCGCCGTCTGGCGACTGCGGCAAGATTGTAGCCCATTTTTCCGGATGAGCGGTTTGTCAGGCAACGAGCCGGATCAATTGCCTCTTCAGTCGGGCCAGCGCTAATCAGAATTTTTTCACCTTTAAGGTCGTCCGGGCTCAAAAGAGCTTTGACTTCATCCATGATGGCATCGATATCAGCAAGCTTCCCGCGTCCAATCACCCCGCAGGCAAGCTCACCCTCCGCCGGCTCCATAAAGTGGTAATTCATATCTTTTAAGTTGGTGATATTTTTCTGGACTACCAAGCTTGCCCACATGTTAGTGTTCATGGCTGGGGCGAAAAGAACTGGAACCCGGGTTGCCATCACCATTGTGCTCAGGAAATCGTCGGCAATACCGTTGGCAATTTTACCGATAATATTGGCGGTTGCGGGAGCAATAACCAATAGATCGGCGCGACTGGCTAAGGAGACATGGCCGATTTCAGCGGAGTCAAAAAGGGTGAAAATATCAGTGGTGACCGGATTCCCGGAGAGGGTTTGAAAGGTTAAAGGGCCAACGAATTCAGTTGCACTTTTGGTCATTATGACGTTGACATTAGCACCATGTTTGGTAAGTTCTCTTAAAAGCAGGACTGATTTATAGGCGGCAATGCCGCCGGTGACCCCAAGCAGGATCTCTTTTCCATGTAGCATAGTATGGAATAATCTCCGGTTATTATTGACGATGAAGGTTATTTAAGCTATCTTCAATTGTAGTTCAATTTCAGGCATATACCCAATCAAATGAGCATATTCTTAGCCGTCTCATAACGCAATTCTATATCTATTACAAGGATATTTACATTAGGTTTATGGAATTTATTACATATTTTTTGGAATTTCCTTTTTGGCCCTATCTGGTTCCACCGCTAGCTGGGGCAATTATTGGCTATTTTACAAATTATCTCGCAATTCGTATGCTCTTTCGGCCTTTAACCAAGAAATATTTTTTCAAGATACCACTGCCATTAACCCCGGGTATTATCCCGGCCCGGCGGGGTGAACTGGCCAAACGTATTGGCGATATGGTTGGTGACCATATCTTAACTCGTGAAGTTATCATTGATAAACTGCAGAGTCCGGCGGTTGATGATGCTCTCTATCGTTGGGTGTCTGAACGTTTTAATGGCATTATCGAAAGAGATCTTGGTGCCCCTGTAAATCTGATTCCTGACCGCTTCGAGCTGTTGT
Source organism: Pseudomonadota bacterium (assembly GCA_030641485.1). GTDB lineage: Bacteria > Desulfobacterota > Anaeroferrophillalia > Anaeroferrophillales > Tharpellaceae > Tharpella. The sequence continues at coordinate 12,989 of DAOWHJ010000032.1, read as the reverse complement.
GGGGGGTTTGGTGGGGGCGGGGCTGGCGCCAGGCCTATATAGTTATTAACTGGGTGGTTGAACACCCATTTTTAAGGGTTTTTCTTAACAACACGGCAGCCGAATTCTCACGCCACCTTTTAGCCTCTGACCTTGATAAGTTACTTCCAGAGAAAGTGCGCCGTGAGTTTATTCGTAAACTACCACTATTGTTACAAGAGGGTTTGAGCTCAAAATCTATGCAGGGCTGGCTTGAAGCTGAGATCGATCGAGTTACGCAAGCATTTATTACCTCTGAAAAGTCTTTGGGTGAAATTTTCCCGGCGGATCTCCAAACTGCAGTAATGCAGGAACTTCATCGTGAATTACCTGACCTTTTAACCCATTTCAGCCGCCTACTTTATGACCCCGATATAAGATTTGGTTTAAAAAAACGACTCCATAAAGGAATAAATGTCTATATCGAAAAAATGGGGTTCTGGAGACGTTTGTTGACCAGTTTGGCTATGTCAGATGAAGAGATTAAGGAGAAGATTGATAAACTGGTTGATGATGTTGCCAAAGATCTGGCGGTATCACTTAAGCAGTCAGAGTGGCAGGAGAAGGTTTTTGACCTTCTGTCCGAACGCATAGCCGCTTTTTTGGCCCTGTCGCCAGCCGGACTCTCTGGGCGTTTATCATTTGTTCGGGTTAATCGGGGGTTGGAATTAATCAAGAGTGGGTTGTTGGCTCAGTTTGCTTCGAAACAGTGGAGCTTAAGGCTTGCCCGAGTTTTGGTTGAGTTTTTCGGGCCGTTTGCCCAAAAACCATTGTCTGATGTTTTGGCTGATATGGGTGTCGCTGGTGTTGAGGAGAGAATGACAGAGCAAATTTCCGATTACATTTTGCAGGTATTGAGGTCAAATCAGGCGAAACGTCGCCTGGCAGTGGTTGCGGCGTTACACTTTGATCAGTGGTTTCTAACTTATCCAATCGGTCGTTTGTCACGCTTTTTGCCAGCTTCTTTGAATGAGCCGATAGTTAAATTTTTCTACCAACTCGGCAGGCGGCACCTGGTCGAGGAGCTGCCGCGTTTAAGTGAGCGCTTTGAAATAAAAGGTGTGGTCGAAGAGCGCGTTAATCAGCTACCGGTAATTAAGGTCGAGGAACTTCTATTAAGTGTAATGAGTGAACACTTCACCTACATTAATATTTTTGGGGCCTTGGTTGGGGCCTTAATCGGCATTGTTCAGGTTTTACTGTTCTGGGGTCTGGGTCGGTAATGCGGGCCGTACCTTGAAAACGGTCTCCTTGCGGATGGTAACGGTGCCGGGTTTTGCCCCGCGCGGCTTGCTGACAAATTTCGCTAACGTTGCCGTAACTGCCACAACTCCACCGCTACGCGCCTTACTGTGCCAGGCGGCAACCGCTGCGGCCTGTTTCAGCATATCCTTGTCCGGACTGCTCTTAACCCCATCCGGTGCGCGCAAGATGACATGACTGCCGGGCATCCCGCTCACGTGAAACCACCACTCGTAGGGCTTAGCTGTTTTAAGGCTTAAGCGATCATTGTCAGTGTCACTGTGACCAGCCATAATCGACCATCCATCAGTTAGCTGGTATTCATACATTTTAGCTTCAGTTTTTCTCATCTTAAGACGCTATGAAAATTGATAAGTTCGTAATAAATATATGGATGGCTAAGTAAAAATTTTGATAGGCAAGTGGGTGTGAGTTTCCAGGTCCGAGACCATACTGTAGTATGTCGAGCACTTGGAAACTCACAGCTACGCAGGATATCGGAACTTTTTACAACGCCATCAAAATTCACATTCAGTGCGGTTAGCATATTGTTGCAGAATTTCCGGATTAATAATCTTGTAGTAATTGTCTGAATCAGATCCATTTTCGGGCCGAATGAATTTTTTAGCACTGAAAATCTCAAGGGCACTGATTAAATTTTTCTGGTTGTAGTCGTGGTTTGCATCTCTAAGATCGTCAACTGAGAACCTTTTCGCTTCATCTTTGTTGCGCGATTCACTGAAAAATAGAATCATCTGGGCGACATCATAGGTTGGGGTTGAACGGATACCATTAAGAACCTGGGTCATTAAGTCGAGGCTGAACTCTTCCAAATCAGGGATATTGTCCGGGGTCACGGTTATTGGTCGGCCTAAATTAACATAGGTTGCTGTATCTTTAAAACTGCCATACTCACGGTTGAGAGTCGCCAGTTGCTGGATTAAATCGCTATAGCTTATATTGACACCTTTGCGACTCTCTTCAATTGCTAAATCCTCAGGGACTGAGGTGTATGAGAGTGAAAGTGGTACAAAATGAACCTTGCGTTGTTCAGTTTTGATGAAATCAAAAATATTTTTGATTATTCCGACTTTAGGGGTTAGGATTTTACCCGTGCGTGAGCGGCCACCCTCCGGGTAGAAGAGGTAAGGTTCGTTGTGTAGCCACATATATTGGTTATGTTGTTTGAAAGTTTCAATATAGATCGGATTGCCAAGCCACTTGATCTTTTTTTCGATCATATCATCACGTTTGATTTGGCAGACGTTGATTTTTGGCAGAATTTTTTTTGAGACTCCGCGATAGAGGTTGCTGCCGGCGATAACTACAGGGGATATCAGTCCTGCCCGGTTAAGGGCAAAAAGAATCGGTAGATGATCGGCGTTAGAGATGTGGTTGGCGATAAAAAAGACCGGCTCTTTTCCGACAACATCAGCAAGTCTGGTGATAGTTCCAGCTTCAGTTTCAACCGCCCTGATCGAGTTGACAAAATTGTTGAAGAGGCGTTTGGCTAAGGAGCGAAAGAGGATTAAAAAGACCGGATCGAAATCAGGGGCGATATCATCAAGGTAGAGGGCGGCCAAGAAACGTAAAGTGTCAGGACCTTCAAGCTTTTTGAGTTTTTCGATGCGTTGCTCAATGTTGCTGACGGAATGCTTAAGGGCTTTTAAGCGTTCTCCGCTGCTCCCTTCAAGCCGTCCTTTAAGTTTTCTGAGCAGGATATTGTCATGGACAAGTTGCAGGCTTTTGGCTTCGAAAACCGAGAGATCACCCAGCATTCCGTCACGGCCATAGTCAGCCAACAGATGCTTGGTTACCGCTTGGACCAGCCGTTCTCGTTGAATCCGACTCTTGTTGACGGCAAAACGATTAACCAGCCGCACCAGAGTCGGGCTTTTACTGGTACTGAGAATGAAATCAATAACGCTGTTAATATTCATATGCCTACAGTTTATACTTTTCGCGTAAGGACTCAGAAAGGTTGATCAAGTTTGTAAAAGCCTGGTTGACAGTTTTATGCTTGTCGGGGTTAATTAAACAGCAGGTCGCCGGTGAGAGTAAGCTTCTGGAGAGCAGCAGTTCACGGTCAAGACCTGCATCGTAGAGGCCCTGCCAGGTGGTTTCAAGCAGTTTGATGAGGGTCTCTTGGTTCTCTTTCATGAAGGGTTCAATGTTGGTTGGGACGACCCCCCAGACGATAGTACCACCGCGTTCGATAAAATTTATGATCGATTTTTTATAAAGCGGCAAGACCATGGCATTAGTGTAGAGGTCGATTGAGACAATATCCATATCGAAACCGAGAAGAAAATCCCAATCAGGGTTGCCACAGAGGTGAATACCCCGCGGTCGCTCGATCATGGTAAAAAAGTATTCAAGTTCCTCTTTAGCCAAAACGTCATTGTAGCCAGACATGGCATTGAAAATAAATTGTAAGCCGGGCTCGTCGATAAACATAAAAGCGTTGGCATTTCTCTCTTTTAGTCGTTTTAGTTGGACATTTACCCGTTTAGCCATGAACTCATAGAGAAAAGGGCGGACATTGTCATCGAATAAAATTGGTCGGTCATTCTCATCTTTGACAAAAAAACCAAAACTAACCGGGCCTTCAAGCTGGCCGCGAATGGCTGGGCGCTCCTTAAGGTCAAGTCCTAAGAAACGATGGTAGACCGCCGAATACTGCTCACTGACATCGAAATATTCAGGCTCTTCGTAGTGGCTTAGAGTCTCATCAAGCTCGGCAAAAAATTTGTCGCTGGAAAAACGCAGGGTTCTCTCTTTTATATCCAAAATGATGCCGGGGAAATGTTCTGCCGCCTGAACATACATATCTTCATAATAGTTGTAATTAGGTAGTTGCGGCCAGAAAGGAATATCCAGAGAGAGCGCGGTCTTTAAGGCATCATCAACATCGGTGTGCGGCATAACCGCCATTGCGGTCGTCATTAAATTACCAGGTAGGGTCATGATGTTTTATCCTTGATTTCGAGTGGTCATTCGTAAAGTTATGAACTTCGATAACTGATTAGGTGAGAGGCTTTACCGCAATGCCCGCAAGAATTGAAGGCTTATTGTGCGGCCTCTCCTCCATTTTTAGGTTAGCCTGAAATAATTTCATTGAGGCCTTCAATTACCAGATCGAGCTCCTTGATTGAGACTTTACCAATTCTTTTGCCGAGCCGCTTATTCGATAATGTTCTGATTTGACTTATCTTTACCCAGGATTTTTTCGGTAATTTTGCATTGCTTAGTTCAAGGGTCAGCGGGAAAGACGCTTTTTGGGGCTGGCTTGTAAGTGCAACAGCGATAACTGTGCCCGAGTGTTTATTGAAAACATCTCGACTGAGAATCAGAACCGGTCGGAGGCCTGCCTGTTCATGACCAATTGAAGGATTCAAATTTGCCCAAAAAATATCCCCTCTTAATATTCTGGCCATTCTTTAATCTCCGAAAAAAGTCCTTCGTCGGCAAGAGCTTGTTCAAACTTGGGGTCTAATTTTGCGCATTCGGCTTCAAGACGATTTTTTTCAATTTTACTCAGTTTTTCCTTAACTGCATCCTGAATGGCCTTACTGCGATTTGGGAAGATACGGGATTTAACTAGAAGATCGAGTCGAAATAGGGTCTCTTCTTCTATTGTGATAGCGATTTTTGCGGTTGCCATAATATTGCCTCCTGGTATTACTATATATCATACTGAATTATATTTCAAGGACAACAAAGGCTAAAGCAAATTCCTGTTCATGCGAGAGGGTTAGCCATGCGGTTGGGTTGTTTAGTTTGCTTGAGGCCTGCTTGGCACTGCCATGAAGTTTGAAAAAAGGTCGGCCGTTGGGGTCGTTGATGACCTCAATTTCAGGCCAATTTAAGCCCTCCCGCAGACCACTGCCCAAGGCTTTGACAAAAGCCTCTTTAGCCGCAAAACGGGCCGCAAGATGGAGTGCGGGTCGAGCTTTGGCTAAAGCATAGGTCGTTTCTGCTGCGGTAAATATACGTTTTAAGAAACGTTGATTATAGCGTTTTACCAGCTTTTCAATCCTGATAATTTTGACAATGTCACTGCCAACCCCAATAATGCTCATGGTAGAAGGGCTTTCATCTCACGGACTGCTCGTTCAATTCCAACAAAAATTGAGTGGCCAATGATTGAGTGGCCGATATTAAGTTCCTCAATATCGGGCAGATTCGCAATCTCTCTGACATTGCGATAGTTTAGACCATGTCCTGCGTTTACTCTTAAACCGAAATTAGTGGCTGTGATACAGGCTTGATCAATTAGTGAGAACTCTTTGTTGATATCAGATTCGTTTTTGGCATCACAATAACGCCCGGTATGGATCTCAATGTATTGAGCGCCAATTTCGGCGGCGGTTTCGATTTGATCAAGGTCGGGGTCGATAAAGAGGCTGACTATGATTCCGCTATCCTGGAATTTTTTAATCACCGGCTCAAGTTTTTTCCGGTAGCTGATGACATCAAGCCCGCCTTCTGTGGTTAACTCCTCGCGTTTTTCCGGAACGAAGGTTACTGCGTGCGGTTTAACCTCTAAAGCGAATTCTAAAATCTCCGGGGCTAAGGCCAGCTCAAGATTAAGTCTGGTCTTAATCGTCTCCTTTATCAAGCGGACATCGCGTTCGCTTATATGCCGCCGATCCTCACGTAGATGTACGGTGATTCCATCAGCACCACCAAGTTCAGCTAATAAGGCGGCTGTGACCGGGTCCGGCTCAGTGATGCCCCGGGCTTCCCGAACTGTAGCTACATGGTCAACATTCACTCCAAGTCTTACCATTTTTTTCTCCTGCTATAAACCAATATTGGGCAAAAGTTTACTGATTGCAAAGATAATGAGCCCGATAAATGCCAGCCCCACAACTATTTTCAGGATGAAAGCCCCAATCCGAAAGGCAACATAAAGCACTATGGCGGCAATGATCAGGGTGACAACTGTTTGCCAGTCAAACTGCAAGTTTGCAAAATAGTTACTGAAATTATTCATAAAGTTGTTCATAGTTGCTCCTTTATTCAAAACCCTGGTCTGGACTGACTTTGGTTCTGATATTACTTTCAGGGTTGCCGTTAATGGGGGAAACCCGATCTTGTCATTGTCGCATAAGCTCTCTTGAAAGGGTTTATCGAAGGAAAAAAACTTTTTTCAACTAAAATTTGGCTGATATCGTCCGATCTTCCGATGTGAAGCGGGGAATTGTCTCCCCGCTGATTTGCGAACATATTATATATAATGATTACAAATTGCAAGAAAGGAAAAAATAGAGTTTTTTTGAAATTTCAAATTTCCTTCGATAAGCAACTACAAGAGCATTGCGAATTGGCAAAAAATTGATCAAATAAACAATAAAACCGGGAGGTAACTAAAACCGACTTCGTCTAAAAGCCCATTGGAGTCGATTCCTGTCTACCATTCAAGTAATCAATCAGACAATCGATCGTTTTCTAAATTAAGACTGGCAATTACAGATGGCGCCAGGATTGCCAGAGAATGTAGCTGTGCCGCGGCTTTTTGTTGAATTGTACAAATTATTGTACAATTGAGGGAGCATGTGCTATGGTCCTCTCTCAATAGTGCAAGTTCAGGAGGGTGTATGAGGGTTGTAAATTTTAGTGAAGCCAGGAATAATCTGAAATCTGTTTTGGATCAAGTCGTTGATGATGTTGATTATACGGTTATAACCCGCCGGGATTCGGAAAATGCAGTTGTAATGTCGTTGGATACCTTCAATAGCTATATGGAGACCTTTCACCTTCTTCGATCGCCCGCTAACGTTGCCCATCTGACGAAATCAATTGAACAATATAGACATGGAAAAGTTCTTGAAAAGGAAATAATCGATGAGTAGGATCCTTGCCTGGACTGATGAAGCATGGCAGGGTTATCTTTATTGGCAATCGCAAGATCGGAAAACGTTCAAACGAGTCAATAAACTGCTTGAAGATGCTAAAAAACAACCTTTTGCAGGTGTTGGCAAACCTGAGTCTTTGCGAGAAAATTTATCGGGGTTTTGGTCTCGACGAATCGATAATACAAATCGTTTAGTTTATGCAGTTGATGATAATTATCTCACGCTTATTTCTTGCAGGTATTATTACAATCTACATTGATACCGGCCCAGCTCCACCGGCGAAGAGTTAACTCTCCCCGTTGAGGCTACTAGCGAGTCAAAATGACCGCCTTTCAGCCCTTGTCTGTGTCCGCCTGGTAGGCGTCTGTGGTCAATAAAAATGCTGAAAATAAGCGGTTATTTCAAAGGAGTCAATTAATGTCCCAAAAAGCAAAAAAAGCCCTAATCACCGGAGTTACCGGCCAAGACGGTGCCTACTTGGCAGAATTATTGTTAGGTAAAGGTTATGAACTCCACGGCATCAAACGCCGCTCTTCGTCATTTAACACGGCTCGGGTCGATCACCTCTATCGCGATCTCCATGAAGATGATGTTCGTTTTAAGATGCATTATGGTGATCTCACAGATGCCACTAATCTTATTCGTATCATCCAAGAAGTTCAACCCGATGAGATCTATAACCTTGCGGCTCAAAGCCATGTTCAGGTCTCATTTGAAACACCGGAGTATACCGCCAATAGCGACGCTTTGGGTACGTTGCGTTTACTTGAGGCAATTCGGATTCTAGGTCTTGAGAAAACGCCCCGTTTTTCCCAAGCGTCAACCAGTGAGATGTTCGGTTTGGTTCAGGAAACTCCACAGCGTGAAACCACCCCATTCTACCCTCGTAGTCCTTATGGTGCGGCCAAGGTCTACGCCTACTGGATTACCGTAAACTATCGTGAAGCCTATGGCATGTTCTCTTGTAACGGTATCCTTTTTAACCATGAATCACCATTACGAGGCGAAACTTTTGTCACCCGTAAAATTACTCGGGCTGTGGCCCGGATAAAACTTGGCTTTCAAGATAAAATCTATCTCGGCAACCTCGATGCCAAACGCGACTGGGGTCATGCAGCCGATTATGTCAAGGCGATGTGGTTGATGCTCCAACAAGACCAACCGGAAGATTTTGTCATTGCTACCGGTCAAACCCGCACAGTCCGTGAATTTGTCGAAAATGCCTTTACCGAAATAGGTGTTGAGATCGCTTGGCGCGGCCAGGGAATAGATGAAGTTGGTTATGACAATGCCTCCGGCCAAGTCCGGGTTGAGATCGATTCCCGCTATTTTCGTCCGACCGAGGTTGAGCTTCTACTCGGAGACCCGGCCAAGGCCAAAGCAATATTAGGTTGGGAGGCTGAGACCAGTTTTGCCGAGATGGTAAAAACAATGGTTGCGACAGATCTGATGGAGGCTGAACGTGATAATTATTGTCGGAGACAGGGGTTTAAGGTCTATGACCATGAAGAGTAGCCCTGTTTGCCGAACATAAATAACTCGGCCTTGAATTCGTCTGTGGCTACCCCGAAAATACTGAAAAATAAGCGGTTATTCCCAATGACAAAAACCAAAAAAATCTACATCGCCGGCCATCGCGGCCTCGTCGGCTCGGCCATCGTCCGCCGCCTCCAGAAAGCAGGCTATAAAAACCTGCTCTTCCGCACCCGTACAGAACTTGACCTAACCGACAAAAAATCAGTTGATAATTTCTTCGCTACCGAAAAACCGGCCTACGTCTTTCTCGCCGCTGCCAAAGTCGGCGGCATCCATGCCAACGACACCCGACCTGCCGATTTTATCTATGATAATCTCGCCATCCAGAATAATGTCCTGCACGCAGCTTCTGAGTATCAAGTAGAAAAACTTCTCTTTCTCGGCAGCTCCTGCATCTACCCCCGCTTAGCCCCGCAACCGATGCGTGAAGAATACCTCCTCTCAGGCCCTTTGGAGCCAACCAACTCAGCCTATGCCATTGCCAAAATCGCCGGTATCGAGATGTGTTACGCTTTTAACCGCCAGTATAAAACAAGATTCGTTCCAGTAATGCCAACCAATCTCTATGGTCCATTAGATAACTACGATCTCATGAATTCCCACGTAATGCCGGCCATGATTCGTAAATTCCATCTCGCCAAACTCGCCGCCGCCGGTGACAACCAGGCTCTGGCCGTCGACAGCAAAACTTACGGTCTAATCCCCAACGATTTTTATGCAAACCTGACCCGAATTGCCGCTTTCCACGGTCACGCTCTAAACGGTGCCGGAATAGCCAATAAACCATTCCCAGCCCCAACTAAAGCATCAGACACTGTTGATCTCTGGGGTACCGGCACCCCTAAACGAGAATTTCTCTATGTCGATGATCTCGCCGATGCCCTGGTCTTTATCATGTTCAACTCTCAATCTTCAGAACTTTTAAATATCGGTACCGGAATTGACCACACCATCAGAGCTCTTGCCGAAATTGTCCGCCGCGTAGTCGATTACCCCGGCGGCATAGGTTTCGACCCAACCAAACCCGATGGCATGCCGCGTAAACTCCTTGATGTCTCAAAACTCACAATCTTAGGTTGGAAACAAAAATTTACCCTCGAAGATGGCATCAAACAAGCCTACAAAAGTTATCTTGAAGACTCACGTTTGGTTATGGTGGGTTAAACAAGATAAATGTTACAGGAGTTGCTGGAATGGATAAAAATGAAGTTATAGAGAAATTGAAGCAATATAAGAAGCTATTATCAAAACACATGCAATTTGATGAAATGATACTTTTTGGTTCTTATGCCAGAGGCACTCAGAGGGATGATAGTGATGTTGATGTAGCTGTTATAGTCAGCACCATTACTGGTGATTATTTTTCTACTCGACCGCTATTGTGGAAAATCAGAAGGGAAGTTGATGACAGAATTGAGCCTATTCTTATAGATAAATCTCATGATGAAAGTGGTTTTTTGTCCGAAATAATGAGAACTGGTGTGCCTATTTAAAAGAAAACCATGACCACCTTTTTGAACTCGTCTGTGTATGTCTGTGTGTGTTGCGACCGAAGGGAGTGCCCTTGTGGTATGGATCATAAAAAAATAATCGTCATGCTCAGCGACACCCAGATCAAAACCTTCTTCGCCGCCGGTTATGAAGTCAAAGGCCTGGGGCGCGGCCATATGAAACGATTGAAAGAAGAAGTTGCAGCAAAATAATTAAATATACTGTCACCATAACTCCCCACTTAGAGTTTTGACTAACTATTTGGTGTTTTGCCCAGTTTTGTTGACAGGCGGGTGACAATGCGTTATGTTTGGTAGTGAGGAGGTTATTTTATGAAATTTGTTACAGTAAGAGACTTTAGAACATCGCCAGCACAGATATGGAAGCAATTGCCGGAAGAACAAGAGATGGTGATAACCAATAATGGTAAACCCATCGCTTTATTAACTCCTTTAAGCGACGCAAACATCGAAGATACTTTGAAAGCTGTGAGGAAGGCGAGAGCACTTAATTCAGTTAAACGTATGCAAGAGGTCTCTATGCGGAATGGCAATTCATTATTGAGTGATGAGGAGATTCAAAACGAAATAAGTGAGTTAAGGAAAGGCTGAAGGTATGAAGATTGTCCTTGATACGAATGTTCTGGTTTCGGCATTAATAAACCCTAAAGGTATGCCTGCAAAAATTTTAAATCTTATCTTAAACGGAAGACTGACTATTTTATATGATAATCGAATAATGGGTGAGTATAGAGTGGTCTTAAGCCGGAAAAAGTTTAACTTTTCGCATGAAATGATCGAACCATTAATCGATTTCATCAAATATGAGGGTGAGTTTATTGCCTCAGAACCATTGAAGACTCATTTTGTGGATGAAGATGATAAAATGTTTCTTGAAGTGGCAGTAAGTGGGAACGCTGAATATTTAATAACCGGCAACACTAAACATTTTCCTGCGGAGAATTACATCTTAACTCCCAAAATTTTTATTGAGCAAAAAGTGGAAATTGATGGTTAATTATCAGCAAAGAACAGGGTCACAAAAGAACAGCAAGAGCAGGGTCAGGCTTTGACAGTTTGATAGTTTTCTGCAATGCTGGTCCTGACGGGTAATCATCCCGTAAGTCCCCCCCCGTGTGACAGGTGTAAAAATAACTGACCCAATTGGATTTATCAAAGAGGTGTCGGCATGATTACAGATACGGAGATTAAGGTGAAAGGTATTCAGATTCTCTCTCACTATTTAGGAGATGTTGAAGCTGGACGATTTGTAGCGCTAATCCAAAGAGAACCATTCGACTATACGAAGTGGCGGCAAACAAATTTAGCCCACGACCTGAGTGTGGAAGAGGTTAGTCGTAAAGCAATGCTTCTGAGATCTGAAAGTACAAAATAGGTTATTTATACGCACCCAAAAGCAGAAATTAAAAGATTTGTGCTTTGAGCCTCTCAGCCCTGTCTGTGTCCGTCTGTGTGAGCTGCGACCGTTGGGAGTGTCCCTTGTGGTATGGATCAAACCCCAAAAAGAAAACCCCACAACCAAAATGAGGTTGCCGGCATGAAAAAAATCGTTATCTGCGCCGATGGCACCTGGAATCGACCGGAGAAAAACTCCGCTCAAGATTTTCCCACCAACGTTCTGCGCCTGGCCCGCGCCATTCAACCACACGGTCACGATAATATTTCCCAGCAGGTCTTTTACGACTAGGGGTATCGGCTCCTACTACGACCCCATAATCGGCGGTGCCACCGGTCTGGACCTCCATAAAAACATCATGGACAACTACCGCTATATTGTTCAAAACTACAGCCCCGGCGATCAACTCTACCTCTTCGGTTTCAGTCGCGGGGCCTACACCATCCTAGAATCCCGATATAAGGATTTTCCGTGTTGCTTTAATCCCTGAACAATTTAATTTTTTTCAGACATTTTTATAGATCATCTGATTTTTTGTATTTGGCGTAAATTTGCTCGCGAGTAATATTTAGCTCTTTGGCAATATCGAAAACGGGGACATCTGCCAGCATAAATACTTCGTGGGAAGGAAATATCCCGAATCATTTGCCGATGAAAACTATAAGCTGATGTTGATTGATTACTTTCAGCTTTCTACGGTACATTAACCAGGTAGTTTCTTTTCCGCGAGCTTCATCCTTTGATTGAACTTCCTGCCATTTCAGAAATGCAGTGGTAAGAGCTTTCATGGCCATTACGATGTATACTTGAACATAAACACCTTCTTTACATTTTTTAGGTGGATGTTCAAAATGCCAGTTTTGTTTCACCTCTCGAAACAAGTTGTTCTCCATAAGACTGCGGGCATCATACAGATCAAAAGTTGTAAAAGGATCTACAACGTCTAAATTGGTAATTAAAACGACTTGTTTCTCTGGATCTGGTATTTTATTGTCCCATTTTTTAACAACTACCGAATTTAAAGGGATAGGCTCGTAGTCTTTTTTTGATGTGTTGGCTTTGGAACCTTTCGGGTTAAACCAGTCACAAGTTAAAAGATCTGGTACTGCTACCAGTGTGGTAGCAACTTTTTCTTTGTATCTATCTTGATAGCTAGAGGTATTTGGGTTTTTGTGTCATAAACTGCCCAAACTTTCCACCCATAAAGGGTTACTCGTTGCTCTTTGAGTTCGCCATTTTTACGGTAACCCCGAGCTTGTATTTTGCGTGTTCTTGAAACTGAACCGGCCCCTTCGTATTTATCTGTAGTTTCGTACGGGGTAGCATCGCAGGAAGCGTTAATTTCCTTGGGAAAGATTTTTTGTTTCGATAACTGCTTAATGCAACGATTAAAAAAAATCTCGACCTTTTTTGGAGTAATCGAGC